>NZ_VWXJ01000013.1:0-197683 GCF_011752535.1 Pantoea sp. Tr-811 | reverse complement strand
CTCCGGCAGCAACGTGACTTGCGTCCGAGCCTCACCCTCAATGAACCGTTTCATGATCGTCCCCGCCACGATCTCGACGATCAGAAGGTTAGACAATCACTGGCGTTTTCACACAGCCTGGGTCGATTGCAGCCTAATTGTGCCTGTTATTAATCCGCCCAAACCCCAGGCATCAACGGTCGCCAGGCCGACCTGCATCAATCCACGCCTTCACCTGCTTCATGCTCAACCGATAGCGAGCGCAGTTATGCAACGCCAGGAGCTTCAGTTCACTGCGCAACAACGGCTCAAACTGCTCCTTTTCTTCTGCTGACAGATCCAGCCCGCCCACCACCTGCTGCACCGTCAGACGCTCGCGCACCACCGCATTGATCGCCTCGTTCAACCACTCCCGATAGTGAAGACGAACAGGGTCAGGCACCCCCATGGCTTCGATCATCACGCCATACTTACTGATGGAACGCCGATAAACCCAAACGAACAGATCAGCCGCCATGGCCATGTCCCGCTGCTCGTAAACACCCATCATGGCCAGGGCGTAGTCCTGCGGGTCGACATCCAGGAACGACAGCGGCGAGCAGTTGTAGAGCATCAGCGGGATGTTTGCTGCCAACCGGCTCGTGCGCTTGTTACCGTCTTCGAACGGTTGCAGGTATGCCAGGTTTATCCACAGGAAGAAGGCCGCTTCGATCGGATTCTTGATCTGCCTCGCCTTATCCAGCACCCGCTCGAACATTTCTTCCAGCAACGAAGGTAGCTGGGTTGGAAAATAGGTTGTACCGCTGATGTTGACGACAGTCTGGCGAATGCTGCCAAGCGCAGTCCCATCTGCCAGCAAGTCCTGCATCAGCAAGGCGTGCAGATTGCTGATCACTGCCGAGTTGAGGCCATATTCAGGTACCGCATCGACCATGAATTCGATTGCAGCCTTGTGATTGAGCAGCATGACCGCGTCCAGATCGCCGTCCGTGACACCACTTTTGAAGAGCCTTTCTGTATCGAGCAGGGAGTAACGGTTACCCTCCAAGCGCGACGATGACCAGGACAGGTCGATCAGCAGGGGTTCCAGCACCTTGCGGGCATAAGTGCCTGCTGGCTGCTGGCCGCGCATCTGCCCTTCGACTTCGAGTGCGGCAGCCTGGTTACGGGGCAGCCATGCGCTGTGATTCGGTTGGTAGTTATCTACCAATTCCCGCTGGTATGTCACCACCTCGCGCATTGCCAAAGGCTGAAGCAGCGAGGCGCGCAGAGAGCGGCTTTGCGGTGACCAGGGGATCTCGGCGAAGCCATTTGATTGCGTATTGATGCCAGCAGACGGCGGAACAGCGACCTGTCGATACCGTCTGGTACGGCCATCTTTCTCGCGCTCGACCTTGCCCGAATCCAGCAAGAGTTCCAGATGGCGCTTGACTGTCGACCAGCTCGCGTCGAGGCGTTCGGCCAATTCGCGAGAACTGAGGGCCTGACCACGGCGCAACTCGGTCAGAATCTTGTTGGGTAAAGTCATGGTATCTCCGGATCCAGCTCAATACAGCTCAATATAGCTCAATGCAGCTCAATGCAGCTCAATGCAGCTCAATGCAGCTCAATGCAGCTCAATGCAGCTCAATAGAGCTCAACCCAGCCCAGTCATCCCAACAAGCGTTGACGGAAAGCAGGCGATGAAGTGGATGGCACGGGCTTCGCCCGTGTTTGCGGGCAAGCCCGCTCCCACAGGAATTGCGCGAGCAGGACAGTTGCTCCCACATAGGAATCGCAACCTGCCATTTTTGACGCCAACTCCCCCGCCACCGCCCTCTGCTCCCATCCATGCATTCAATTGGCCTGCCCACCAATAGTGGCAATAAGCTGTCGCTCGTCGGGTATATACATAAAGTATTGCCAGAATGATGGCTCTTCGCCATATTTGCGCTCCCTTTCACACCACCGCTGCGTGAACCATGACTAAAACCGCGCCCTGGATGGCAGCAATGATGCTGCTCAGCGGGTGCAATGGAATGCCCACCGCAACTGAATCAAACCCTGCCTACGACCAGGCTTTCGTGGTCACCTCCGGTGCCCCCCTGCCGATGCTGCTAATGGCCAGCGCCATTCAGTGGAACGAAGACTACGCCGTCACCGCCAAGCACACCCCGTTCCTGCGCAACGTGGTGCATGAAGGGCTGGGTGACGTGGTGTTCTTCAAGCACAAAGCCAGCAAGGTGCCACAGTGGCGCCAGTTCGTTCCGGGTGAGGCGGTGACGGCGGTGGGCTTCAACAGCTTCATGATGCCGATGCAGGGCAAGGGCCATACCCTGGCGTCCCTGGTGCGCCTCGATGGCACGCCGGGCAGCGTGTTCTATTCGGTGCACGATGGCCCGATCGTCAAGGGCATGTCCGGCGGGCCGTTGTTCGGCGAAGACGGCAAGGTACTGGGCATCAACGTCGCCTACATCGCCAAGGACAGCATCGACGCCCGCAGCCGCCCGGACCTGGCCGGCACCCAGCGGGTCAGCGTGTTCATGTCGTACAGTGAAATCGACAAGGAATGGCGCCGCTTCCAGTACCTGGCGCACAAGGGCAAGCCCCATGGCAAGCCAGCTGCAATCAAGGGCTACGTGGCGGTGGCGAGCAAACCCTGACGGAAACGACAGGCTGCGGCGCGGCGGGCGGGGCGGTGTGCTATCAATTAATCCACGCCATCACACCTGCCGGTTGCGCGGGTGCCGCCAACACCCAATGGAAGAAGGATCTGCCATGCACCTCACCCACCGCCCCGTTCAGTCCGGCGACATTCCCGTGATCTGCTGCTTCCCCCAGGGCCCGGACGAGCTGTTCTACATGTTCCCCAAGGCCACCTACCCGCTCACCCCCTTGCAACTGAGCGACGCCATCGCCCAGCGCAGCGCCTCCACCGTGGTCGAAGGCCAGGGCCTGGTGCTGGGCTTTGCCAACTTCTACAAGGCCGAACACGGCGGTGTTTGCGCCCTTGGCAACCTGGTGGTGGCCCCTGCCGCACGCGGGCATGGCGTCGCCCGCTACCTGGTGCAGTGCATGATCAACCTGGCCCGCGAGCAGTTCGCCGCACGGGAGTTGTGGGTGTCGTGCTTCAACCACAACACCGCAGGGTTGCTGCTTTATCCACAGCTGGGGTTCGTGCCGTTTGGCGTTGAAGAACGCCAGACATGGGATGGCACCCGCGTGGCGCTGGTGCAAATGAAGCAGGTATTGGGCTAGCGGGAGGTGGCATGAGGCTGTACGAGAAGGTCTACACCCAAGGCACGAATGACTTTCAGAACGGTGTCGAACCGAGGCTTTGCGCCCGGGCTCAAGGCTTTGTACAGGCTTTCCCTGCCCAGGCCGCTGTCGCTGGCGATCTGGGTCATCCCTCGCGCACGTGCGATATGGCCCAATGCCCGGATGATTTCTTCGGTATCCCCGTCCGATAGCACTTGGCTAAGGTACTCGCTGATTGCCTCATCGCTGTTCAGCAAGGCTGCCATATCGAACGGAATTAGCTTTTCACTCATTTCATATCCTCCAACAGCTTTCTGGCCTTGCGAATATCTGCAGCCTGCGTGGATTTGTCACCGCCGACCAGTAGCAGCACCAACCTTTGACCCTTGAGTGTGAAATAGACACGATACCCGGCCGCTACATCTATTCGAAGCTCACCAATGCCGCCCCCAAGCCATTTAGTGTCACCAAGATTTCCCATAGCCGCTCGCTCCAGTCTGCGACCGATTGCAAGCTGAGCCCTCAAATCTCTCAAACTGGATAACCAGTCAGCAAAGCTTTCCGTTTGTTCTACAAGAAACACAAGCGACCACCCAATAGTATCCGTATGGATACACCCTTTACAAGTATTGACGCGCCCCACTCTGTCGCGCCTCTCCTGCATTGGGAATTCAGAGCGATCTTTAAACGTGGTCAGAATTGTCTCTGTGCTTCCGCTATAAAATCCTTTGCAACATTCCCCCTCGAAGCTTCAATCCCCTCCGACCTCAGAGTGTTCACGCCCTGGGTTTCGAGGTTTCCCGTGTGAAAGACGCCATCGCACGCAAATACTCGTGTGGAGGGGATGTGGTGAGGTCGCGCAGGTCAGACGCGCACATAGCGCTGGCGCAGTACATCGCTCAGCGCATCCACCAGCAATACCAGCACCAGCATGGCCAGGATCACCGTGCTGGCCTGGGCCTCCTGGAACAGGCTGAGGGTGGTGTAGAGCATCTGCCCAAGCCCTCCAGCACCTACAAGGCCCAGCACGCTGGCCATGCGGATGTTGTTCTCCCAGCGGTACAAGCTGTAGGCCAGCCATTGCGGCCACAGGTTCGGCAAGGTGCCATAGCAGAACGCCGCCAACTGCCCGCCACCTTGCAGGCGAATCGCCGCCGCGGGTTCCTCCGGCGCATTCTCCAGCGCCTCGGCGAACAAGCGCCCCAGCACCCCCGAGGTATGCAGGGCCAACGCCAGCGTACCGGCGTTCGGCCCCAGCCCCGCCGCCAGCACGGTCAGCGCCGCCCACACCAGCTCCGGAATGGCCCGCAGGGCATTGAGCAGCAGCCGCGACAGCGCTTGCAGCAGCCCGCCGAAACGCCCCGCAGCCGGCAACGCCAGCAGCATCCCCAGCAGCATGGCCAACAATGTGCCCAGCCCCGACATGGCCAGCGTTTCCAACGCACCCCGGGCCACCGCCTGCAAGTGCTCGGCAGAAAAGTCCGGGTGCAGGAAGCGCGCGGCATATTCGCCCATCTGCCCCAGGCCGCCGTCCCCCAGCAGCGCATGCAGGTCCAGTTGCAAGTAGCCGAACGAACCCACCACCGCTGCCACAATGGCCGCGATCACCAGCAGGTTGAGCAACCGGTTCATGCCAGCCGCCCGCGCAACAAGCGGCTCAGCCCATCAGCCAGCAGCACCAGCCCCAGAAACGCCAGCAGCATGGTTGCCACCTCGCCACCGGCGAACATGCGCATGGACAGGTCGATCTGCTGGCCCAGGCCACCGGCCCCGACGAAGCCCATCACCACCGAAGCGCGCACCGCGCACTCCCAGCGGTACACGGTGTAGGACACCACCTCTGCCGAAGCACTGGGCAGAATGCCGTAGCAGAACGCGGCCAGCCGCCCGCTGCCGGCCTGCAGCAAGGCATGCGCCGGGCGCTGGTCGACCGACTCGAAAATCTCGGCGTAAACCTTGCCGAGCATGCCGCTGTAGGTGATGGCGATGGCCAGCACCCCAGCGGTAGGCCCCAGGCCAACGGCGCGCACGAACAGCAATGCCCAGACGATCTCCGGCACGCTGCGCAGGAAGATCAGCACGCCACGCACCGGCAGGCGCAGCAGCCGCGACCACACCCCGGCGTGGCCACCCCGGGAGGCCGCGCGCAGCGACAATGCCCGGCTGGCCAGCAGGCTGGCCGGAACCGCCAGCAACAGCGCCAGGGCCATGCCAGCGGTGGCGACCGCCAGGGTTTGCAAGGTGGCTTCGTACAGCAGCTTGAGGAATTCATCGCCATGGGCCGGTGGCCAGAACGCGCCGGTGAAGCTGGCGATCTGCTGACGGTTGTGCGCCTGCAGCAGCACCCACGGGTTCAGTTCGCTCAAGCGCAGCCCAGGCCACAACACCGCCAGCGCCAGCAGGGCCAACAGCAGGCGCGGCCAGGCGGCAGGGTCGCGGGCACCGGCCTTCAGCATCGCGGAATCTGCACTGTCACCGCAGCCCTCTGGCTTGCAGTTGACGAGGCCAGCTGCTCGTTGGCGTACAAGCCCGCGAGCAACGCCTCGGTCACCGCCTGGGCCGGGCAGTCGAACACCACATCGCCTTCACGGATGCCGATGATTCGGGGGAAATGCGCCAAGGCCAGTTCAACAGCATGCAGGCTGGCCACCAGGGTGACGCCATTGGCCTGGGCATGGCGGTTGAGCAACGCCAGGCTGTGCTCGGCCAGTACCGGGTCCATCGCCGACACCGGCTCATCGGCTAGCAGCAAGTCCGGGCGCTGGTACAGCACCCGGGCAATGCCCACGCGCTGCAACTGCCCGCCCGACAGTTGCCCGCACTGCACGAACAGCTTTTCAGCCAACCCCAACTCGGCCAACACCTGACGCGCACCGAGCACATCGGTCGGGTGCAGCAGGTTGAATAACCCGCGCAATAGGCCCCACTGCCCCAAGCGGCCTGCCAGTACCGCCGTTACCACGCGCTGGCGTGGCGGCAGCGGCGGCGCCTGGTGCACCAGGCCAATTCGCGCACGCAGGCGCTGGCGTGCCCGGGCCGACAGCGCCCAAGGCTGCTCGCCCAACACCTCCAGCTGGCCGCTGCTCGGTTGCAACGCCGTGGCCATCAACTGCAGCAGGCTGGACTTGCCCGCCCCGGAGGGGCCGATGATCGCCACCCGCTCCCCCTTGCCGATGCGCAGGCTCACCGCACCGAGCGCACGCATCTGGCCATGGCGCAGGCCCGCGCCCTGCACATGCAGTGTCACTTGAGCAGGCCGGCCTCACGCGCGGCTTGTTCGGTACCCACGTAGTTCTCCGGCTTGGTCTCGATGAAGCGGCTGGCCGCCTGCAGGTCGAGGATGGCCTTGTGCTCCGGGTTGGCAGGGTCCAGGTCGAGGAAGGCTTGCTTGATCCTGGCCTTGAGCGCCGGCTCCATGCTGCCGCGCACCGTCCAGTTGTAGTCGTAATAGGCCGGTGTGGTGGCGAACACCTTCACTTTGCTGGTATCGACCTTGCCGGCATCGACCAGCTTCTGCCACACGCTGGCATTGAGCACCCCACCGTCGACCTTGCCCGCCTGAACCCAGGCCACGGTGGCATCGTGGGCGCCGGAATAGGCCACACGGCTGAAGTAGCTCTCAGGCTTGATGTTGTCTTCCTTGAGCATGAAGTAGCGCGGCATCAGGCTGCCGGAGGTGGAGGAGATGGAGCCGAAGGCGAACGACTTGCCCTTGAGGTCGGCCAGGCTCTTCACCTCGGGGTTGGCGGTGATGAACTTGGAGGTGAACTGGGCGTCCTGCTCGCGCTGCACCAGTGCCGTGGCGCTGGGGTCTTTGAGATGCACCTGAACGAAGGTGAAGCCACCCAGCCAGGCCAGGTCCAGGCGGTTGCTGGCCAGCGCCTCGACCACCGCCGGGTAGTCGGCCACCGGCACGAACTTCACCTCCATGCCCAGCTTCTGTGACAGGTACTTGCCCAGTGGCTCGAACTTGCGCAGCAGTTCGGTGGGGGCCTCGTCGGGAATGGCACTGACCCGCAAGGTTTCTGCAGCCTGGGCAACAACGGCGCAGCACGACAGCACAAGGCCGGCGGCCAGCGCCAGGGAGCGATTGAGCATGGCAATTCTCCGGGGCGGTTGCAGACGAAGCCGGCGGTGGTGCCGACGCTGGGAAGTATAAGAGGCCCGGGCGCGATGGCCAGTTTTGCTAAACTCGCGCAACGACTCACCCCTTCGCGAGGTGCTTATGAGCGAGCCGATCCGCCTGACCCAGTACAGCCACGGTGCCGGATGTGGCTGCAAGATCTCTCCCAAGGTACTGGACGTAATCCTCGCCGAGAGCGGCGCCCAGGCCCTGGACCCGAAGCTATGGGTAGGCAATGCCTCCCGTGACGATGCGGCGGTGTACGCTCTGGACGACGAGCGCGGGGTGGTGTCGACCACCGACTTCTTCATGCCCATCGTCGATGACCCTTACGACTTCGGCCGCATCGCCGCCACCAACGCCATCAGCGATATCTACGCCATGGGCGGCGACCCATTGATGGCCATTGCCATCCTCGGCTGGCCGATCAATGTGCTGGCCCCGGAAGTGGCCCGTGAAGTGATTCGCGGTGGCCGCGCCGCGTGCGCCGAAGCGGGCATCCCCCTGGCCGGCGGCCATTCCATCGACGCCCCGGAACCGATCTTCGGCCTGGCCGTCACCGGTGTGGTCAGCAAGCGCCACCTCAAGCGCAACGACACCGCAACCGCCGGTTGCCGCCTGTACCTGACCAAGCCGCTGGGCATCGGCATTCTCACCACGGCCGAGAAGAAGGCCAGGCTGCGTGAGCAGGACCAGGGGGTAGCGCGGGACTGGATGTGCAGGCTGAACACACCGGGTAGCCGTTTCGGCAAGCTCGACGGGGTCAAGGCGATGACCGACGTCACCGGCTTCGGCCTGCTTGGCCACTTGGTGGAGCTGGCCGAGGGCAGCGGCCTGACCGCGCACTTGGATTATGCCGCCGTGCCGCGGCTGCCGAGCGTGGAGCATTACCTGGCCGAAGGCTGCATTCCCGGCGGCACCCTGCGTAACTACGACAGTTACGGGCACAAGCTCGGCGCGTTGAGCGAGGCGCAGAAACATCTGCTGTGCGACCCGCAGACCAGCGGCGGGCTGCTGGTGGCCGTGGCCCCGGAGGGGGAAGCGGAGTTCTTGGCTGTGGCGGTTGAACTGGGCCTGAAGCTGGCGCCGATTGGCCGGTTGGTGGGGCGACAGGCGCACGCGGTGGAGGTTGTCTGAAGCGCGCCGCCTGGGCGGCGCATCGCGAGCTTTGCTCGCTCCTACGGGGGGCCAGGCCGACCCTGCGCAGATCTCGTAGGAGCGAGCGCAGCTCGCGATGCGCCGCGCAGCGGCGCTCGTCCCCTGCCCTCAATAAGTCCCGCGCAAGGTCACCATGAAGTTACGCGGCTCGCCATAGTAGTTGCCATAGGTCGAAGTCCCGACCGTCTCGTAATACTTCTTGTCGAACAGGTTGTTGCCGTTGAGCGTCACGTTCCAGTGATCGTCCACCCGGTAGTCAAGCAACGCATTCCAGATCGCATAGCCGCTCTGTTGGTAGTCGAACGCCACCGTCTGCCCGCCAGTGACCGCCGTACCACTGGTGTAGGTCGCGCTCTGCACCTGCACGCCGCCGCCCACCTTAAAATCGCTGAGCACGCCCGGCAGGCGGTAGGTGGTGTAGAGCTTGAACAGGTGCTTGGGCGTCACCGTGCTCAGGGGCGAGTCGGCCGTGCGGTTGCGGTTGAGGTTGAAGGTGTAGCCCCCCACCAGCATCCAGTCCGGCAGCAGCTCGCCGGACATCTCCACATCCACGCCCTTGCTCACCACCTTGCCAGTGGAGACGTAGCAGCAGCTGCCCGAGAAGCCAGCACTGGTGAAGGCGTAGGCCGGGTCCTGCACCGCCTCGTTTTCGCGGGTGGTGTAGTACAGCGCCACACTGGTGTTCACCGCCCCATTGAACAGCTCACCCTTCAGGCCCGTCTCGTAGGTTTTGCCGGTCATCGGCTCCAGCGCGGTGCTCGAACCTTCCGGGCCGGCCAGGCGGCTCGATTGCGGCTTGAAGATTTCCGCATAGCTGGCGTAGGCCGACCATTGATCGTCCAGGTCGTAGACCAGCCCGGCGAACGGCGTGACCTTGGTGCCGATGCGCTGCTCGGGGCTGGAAACGCTCGCTGGCGTGGTCAGCGCATTGGTGTAGGTCTGCCAGAAGTGGAAGCGCTGGGCGCGCGCGCCGAGAATTACGTGCAGCGGCTCGGCCAATTGCAGGCGCAGGCTGCCGTACAGGCCATATTGGCGCTGCGAGTTGGGGCTGTAGTCGCGCAGGTACGGCTGCGCATTGCCCGGGTTTTCGAACGCTGTGCTGTCTGGGTCGAACAGGTTGGCCGGCGCGCCCGAAGCGGCAAACGGCGCCGTGCCCTGCCAACGGCTGTCGATACGCTGGTAGTCGGCACCGAACACCACTTCATGGTCCAGGCCAAATGCCTGGAAGTGGCCGGAAACGTTACCGTCGTACAACTGCTGCTCGTTCTCCTGGCGAACCCGGGTGCCGTACCAGGTCGCCCCGGTGCCGGTGGCGGCATTGACCGCGTTCAGGGTCGTGGCGCTCTTGAACAGGCCCAGGTCCCAGGTGTTGGTGTAGCTCAGGTTGAGCTTCCAGTCGTCGTTGAAACGGTGGTCGACCTTGGCGAAGTACTCGCGCGCCGTGGCGTCGAGGTAAGCCCATTTCTGCGTCAGGCCCGTGTGCCGCGGCAAGTTCAGGTCGGCACCGTTGCTGTAGCGCGGCAGCGAGTTGTTGGTGCCGGTCTCGTGGGCCTTGTTGTAACGCGCACCAAAGGTAAGCAGGGTGTCGTCGGTAACATCTGCTTCGAGCACACCGTAGGCCAGGGGCCGTTCGGTGGCGCGGTTGTCATAGAAGTACTGGCGGTCGGTATTGGCCAGCACCAGCCGCCCACGCAGGCGGCCATCCCAACCCAGCGGCCCGGACAAGTCGATTTCCTGGCGATAGTTGTCCCAGGTGCCGGCCGAGAGGGTCAGCTTGAGCTGGTTGAAGGCGGTGGGCCGCTTGCGCACCAGGTTGATGATGCCACCTGGGTCGCCGGTGCCGCCGTACAAGGCCGAGGTGCCGCGCAGCACCTCGACGTGGTCGAATTCGGCCATGTCGAAGATGTTCGACGAGTAGAACGAGCCCATGGCAGTACCGAGCGACTGGGGGGCGGCGCCGTCGATCTGCAGGTTCTGGATGCTGAACCCGCGCGAGAAGAAGTCCTGGGTACGGAAAGTGGTGCTCTGGGTGACGATGCCTGGGGTCACCTTCATCACCTGATTGATGTCGGTCAGCTGCTGGTCCTCCATCAACTGGCGGGTCACCGTCGACACCGACTGCGGCGTCTGGCGCAGGCTGGTAGGGCTCTTGGAGCCCACGCTGATCAGCCCCGGGGCGTAGGAGCCTGTGTTCTCGGTACTTTCGCCCATGCCCTGCCCCGCCACGGTGGTGGCGCTCAGTTCCACGACTTCGCCACCGGCTGCAGCCTGCGGCTCGGCCACCAGGCGGTAGCCATTGCCGCTGCGCTCGCTGCGGTAGCCACTGCCGGCCAGCAGCACGGCAAAGCCGCTGTCGACCGAATACAGCCCCTGCAGGCCCGCGCTGTGCTGGCCGGCCAAGGCTTCGGAAGGAAATGCCAGCGGCACGCCGGCCTGCTGGGCGAACTGGCCGAGCACCTGGGCCAGGTTGCCCGCCGGTACATCGAAGTTGCGGCGGGCAGCTTCCTCGGCCACGGCGGGCAGGGCCAGGGCTGGCAGCACCAGGCCGGCGCAGGCCAGGCGCAGGCACAGCGCCAGCGGGCTGAGGGAGGGTTGGCCTGTAAATCGGCGCATGATCGAACGGCTCCTTTGCTTGTCTTTTAAGGTGTTGGCCTCTTGTTTGACGGGCCATGCCAAAAAAGCGGAACCGTGAATTTCACCGCGCCTGGGGCAGGCGCTCGACCGTGGTCCACCAGCGCCCCACGCCGCCGATGCGAATTGGCAACGCTTCGGCCAACAGGCGCAGGGCACGTTCGCTGTCATCCAACGGCAGTACCGCCGACACCTTCAGCCCCTGCATCGCCTGGCGGTCGAAGCGCAACACGCCGCGACGTTGCGCGGCCAGTGCATCGAGCACTTGGTCCAGCGGTACGCCGTCGGCCACCAGCTGGTGGTGTTGCCAGGCCTGCTCGACCCGCTGTGGGTCAACCGCCGGTAACGGCCCGAGGCCATCGCGGGCAACCCAGGCGCGCTCACCGCGCCCGGCCACCAACTGGTCGCCAGACACCGCACTACGGGCCTCGACCCGCGATTCGAGCATGGTCAGCTCACTGCGCCCAGTGCTACGGCTGACCACAAAGCGAGTGCCCAGGGCGCGGAAACTGCCCTCTTCTGTAAGCACCAACAATGGCCGCGCCGCGTCATGGGCCACTTCGATCAGAATTTGCCCCTGGCGCAAGCGGATACGCCGCTCGCTGGCGGTGAACTGCACATCGACCACGGCGTTGCCGGCCAGGGTAAGGTGCGAGCCATCGGCCAGCACTTCGCTGCGCCACTCGCCAGGTTCCGTGTGCAGGTCGGCGAACCAGGTGGGCGGGGTGACACCGGTGAACGGCAGCGCGCCCAGTACCGACGCCGCCAGCACCAGGCCGATGACAGCGCGGCGGCTGAGCGATGCCGGGCGTGCGCCCTGCGCCGCCACCTTGAGCGCTGCCGCCACCGGCTGGCGCTGCGGGCGCAGGGCCTGCAACTGGCTGACCACGCCCTGCATGCGCTGCAGGGTGGCCTGATGGCGGGGGTCGGCATTCAGCCAAGCCTTGAATTCAACCTGCTCCTGGGTATCCAGGTCACCTTCGCCCAGGCGCAGCACCCACTCGGCTGCTTGTTCCTCGATGCTCACGGTTCGGCGTAATCCAGCGAGCGATGACAGTGCACCAGGGCCTGTGCCAGGTATTTGCGCACCATGCGTGTGGATATCTGCAGGCGTTCGGCGATCTGCGGTTGGCTCAACTCGTCCAGGTAATAACTGACGAAGGCCTCGCGGGCCTTGGGCTGCAGGCCCTCCAGCAGAAAGGCGATCTGCTCCAGGGCCTGCAGGGTGATATGAACCTGCTCGGGCGACTGGTGCCCTTCCAGGGCCTCGGCGGCCAGCGCCAGTTCAGCCAGGTAGGCCTGTTCGATCTGCTGGCGCCGCGCCCGGTCGATCAGCAACCGCCGCGCCGTCGTGCTCAGGAAGGCACGCGGTTCACGCATGCTCAGCAGCGCATCGCGCGAGGCGAGGATACGCACGAAGGTGTCCTGTGCCAGGTCGGCGGCATTGTGCGGGCAACGCAACTTTCGCCGCAGCCAGCCGAACAGCCAGCCGTGGTGCTCGCTGTACAACTGGTCAAGCGGGTACGGGCTCGGGGTGTCGGCAGAAGGCATGGTGCACCGCGGCGTAAGTGAGAATTGTTACCGGATAGTAGCTATTCGCCGTCTCACTATGCAACCTACTGCCCGGGGCTGAGTACTCGCTCCAGCTCCGCCGCCCGCTCGCGGGTCTGGTCCAGCACGCACATGCCACCTTCCAATTGCGCCAGGGTTCCGCCGCTGGCTTGGACATGGAACTTGCAATTGGCATCGCGATACGCGATCCATTGGCGCTGCACATCGCGCAGGCTCTTCTGCGGTGCCGCGCCCAGCTTCGCCATCAGTTGTTTGTACACCCGGTTCAGGCGGTCGTCCTGCAGCTTGGTTTCGGCCTGGATGCACGCGCTCATGGCCACTGTACTGGAGGCCTTGTCCATGCACTGGGCATACGCCGGCGAGTTGTCGTCGGCCAACGCGAGCGGCGCGCAAAAGGCCAGGGCCATCAGGTAATGTTTCATCGCTCATCCCTCTAAAGCGTTTGTACAGGCTCAGGCGGCATCAGCACCCTGCCCGGTTCGAATTGCAGTGCTGGCATTTGGGTCGCCGCATAGGCAGTAACCGCTAGCCCCGCAACCAGCACGACATCCAGCCAGTTCCACGCCGGTACATCGGCGCTGCTGCGTGCGCGCCAGCACTGCCAGGCCTGGCCTGCGCAGAACACCACAATCGCCGCCAGCCACAGGTAGAAGCCTGCGCCGAAGCCGATGCGGTGGGTGAATTCGTAGCTGATATTGTCCGGCAGCCGCTCGATACCGAAGCTGCTGGCGGCCAGGTACAAGGCGGCCAGACCAAGCAGCAGGGCCAACCTGCGCAGGCGCCGATGGCAGAGGATGGCCACCGCCAACAGCGGGTTGGCAAACCACTGGAACATGCCGAAGGGGATGCCCCACGGGCCGTATAGAAACATCTGCAGCGCTGGCATATGGCGCCCAGCAGTCATCACGGCGCCGTCGAAGGCCAGGCTGAGCAGGTACAGCGCCAGGCTGAGCGTGAGGTAGAAGGCCGGTAAACGGGCGCCCAGGCTCATACGACAGGGGGCTCCAGCAGCAGGCCGTACAGGCCAGAGTCGGACAACTCGCCGGCCACGCACCAGCGTGCGCGCAGCGTGCCTTCAAGCACGAAGCCCTGGCGTTCGAGGGTGCGGGCCGAGCCTTGGTTGCGTGGGTCGATCTCGCCTTCCAGGCGACGCATGTGCAAGGTGTGGGCGAGGTAGTCAATGAAGCAGGTCAGCGCTTCGTCCATGTAGCCACGGCCTTGCACGGCGCTGGCCAGGCAGTAGCCGATCTCCCCGCGGCGGGAGATGTCATCGATATTGAACAGCTGGACCATGCCGATGAGTTCGCCATTGTCGCGGCGGTACATGCCCAGCTTGAGCTGGTCGCCATTGGCGTAGGCTTCGCGGTCGGCGGCCAGGGCGCTTTCGGCTTCGGCCAGGTTTTGCCAGGGCGCGTGGTGCCAGTAACGCATGACCTCGGGGTCGGCCATGATCGCCAGCCATTGCGCGGCGTCGGCATGGCGCATGGGGCGCAATTGCAGGCGCGGGCTGTCGAGGCAGAGGTCAGTGGGGAAACTGCGGGGTGGGGTCACGCCGGATCTCCTGTCCATTGCTGGGGAGATGACAGTTTAACGTCATGTGGAGACCGTGGGGGTATGTCTTGAGGGGTGTGTTGGTGCGCACATCGAGCGCCGCTGTGCGGCGCATCGCAGGCAAGCCTGCTCCTACAAAGGGCCGCGCGCGGTGGCCACATGAGCACTGGCCCGAAACAGATGTAGGAGCAGGCTTGCCTGCGATGCGCCGCGCGGGCGGCGCTCGATCTCTCAGGCGCTGAAGATATTGTGGCAGGCACCTGGTGGCCCTGACGCAATCTCCCTGCCCACCGCCCGAAACACCACGAACCAAATCCCCCAAACCACCCTACTCCAACCGCTATAGCCTAAAGAACAAACCATCACGAGGAAGGGAACATGGATCGTCCCCACGCACGGCACCTGCGATTAGGCCGTTTTTCAGAAACCAGCCGACTGTACATGCTCACCAGCATCACTCAGTCGAGAAGACGAATTTTCCGGGATTTACGGTCGGCCCGACTGTTGGTGGGCGCATTGCGCCAAGCGCAAGAAGAAGGCGCGGTCAGATCACTTGCCTGGGTAGTGATGCCCGATCATTTCCACTGGCTGATCGAGCTCGGCCCAATCAGCCTGAAGCGGCTTATGCGCAGAGTGAAGTCACGCAGCACCATGATGATAAACCGCCACAACCATCAATCTGGACAGCTCTGGCAAAGGGGCTTCCATGACCACGCCTTGCGCAAAGACGAGGATGTGCAAGTGGTAGCGCGGTACATCATCATGAACGCCGTGCGAGCCGGGCTGGTTACAAGTGTCAGGCATTATTCACATTGGGACGCACTATGGCTGTGATGCCGCCGCGAACACGTAACCGCCAGATCAAGCTACCTCTGCCCCATCATCCGGCCAATGCGGCTCATTGGCCTCCGGCGGGGTCAGCGGCGGCAGCCCGTAGGCCGCTCGTGCATCGTCGCAGCTGGGGTTGTGCACCCCACCCTCCCACGACGCGTCGAACTCGCGGCAGGGGCTGGAGCGGTTGGCGTAGATGGTGCACGCCACCTCCTGGCCAATCTCACCCTGCAGGCTAACGCAGCGGCAAGGCTTGGCATCGGTGCCGATCATCGCGACCCGCGTCGGGTTGATCTGCACCACCAGGTCATCCGGCACCACACCGCCGGCAGACTGGCATTCACCCCAAAAGAAGGACACACGGAAAAACCCGCAGCAGGCGCCGCAGTCAAGGCAAGGGTTATATTCGGACATGATGGCACGGAGGGAAGGTTGTTGTTATCGGGGCTGGGCCCGCGCGCCATTTGTAATCGAAGCCAGCTCGGCTGAGAAGAGGGGTACAGCAAAAATAGTTGGCCGCTGATCGGCAACAGCCGGGCCCGCCGCAGCGGGCCCGGCTAATGCATTACTTGCGGCTCAAGCCATCGGCCCGGAACATCTGGCGGATGCCGCGAATCGCCTGGCGAATGCGGTCTGGGTTTTCGATCAGGGCGAAGCGCACATGGTCGTCGCCATAGTCGCCGAAGCCGATGCCCGGCGACACACACACCTTGGCCTCGGCCAGCAGCTTCTTGGCGAACTCCAGCGAACCCAGGTGGGCGTACTGCTCGGGAATCTTCGCCCACACGTACATCGACGCCTTGGGGTTCTCGACCATCCAGCCCAGCTCGTGCAGGCCCTTGACCAACAGGTTACGGCGCTGGCGGTACTGCTCGGCGATATCGCGCACACACTGCTGGTCGCCCTCCAGCGCAGCGATGGCCGCCACCTGCAGCGGGGTGAAGGTGCCGTAGTCGTGGTAGCTCTTGATCCGCGCCAGGGCGCTGACCAGCTCAGGGTTGCCGACCATGAAGCCGATCCGCCAGCCGGCCATGTTGTAGCTCTTGGACAAGGTGAAGAACTCCACCGCAATGTCCTTGGCGCCCGGCACCTGCATGATCGACGGGGCCTTCCAGCCGTCGTAGACGATGTCGGCATAGGCCAGGTCGTGCACCACCAGCACATCGTACTGCTTGGCCAGGGCCACCACGCGCTCGAAGAAGTCCAGCTCCACGCACTGGGCGGTGGGGTTGGACGGGAAGCCGAGGATCATCATCTTGGGCTTTGGGATCGACTCGCGAATCGCCCGCTCAAGCTCGTTGAAGAAGTCCACGCCCGGCACCAACGGCACGGAACGCACCTGGGCACCGGCAATCACCGCGCCATAGATATGGATGGGGTAACTGGGGTTGGGCACCAGCACCGTGTCGCCCTGGTCGAGGGTGGCCAGCATCAGGTGGGCCAGGCCCTCTTTCGAGCCAATGGTGACGATGGCTTCGCTTTCCGGGTCGATATCGACCGCGTAGCGTTCCTGGTACCAGTTGGAGATAGCCCGGCGCAGGCGCGGGATGCCGCGAGAGGTGGAGTAGCCATGGGTGTCTTCGCGCTGGGCAACCTGCACCAGCTTCTCGACGATGTGCGGCGGGGTGGCGCCATCGGGGTTGCCCATGCTCAGGTCGATGATGTCCTCGCCACGGCGGCGGGCGGCCATCTTGAGCTCGGCGGTGATATTGAAGACGTAGGGGGGAAGACGATCGATGCGCGCGAAACGGCGCGGCGAACCTGGATTGGCCATGGTTTCCTCTGGAGACGTAAGCGCCCGGAACCGTCCGAGCGACGCTGGCTGCTGTGTGGCGGCCTGAGTCAGAAGATAGTGCCGAAAGAGGATTCGTGTAAAGGGTAATTTCCTGTTTTGTTAGGATTTTTTAGTCTTATTTTTTGAAAATCAGGCGTTTACGTTTTCAGGGCATGCGTGTCCTTGTAGGAGCGGGCTTGCCCCGCGAAGAGGCCCTTACAGGAAAACACCCATAAAAAAACCCGGCACATGGCCGGGTTTTCGTGAAGCAGGCGCCTCGATCAGCGCGCGTAGGTCATCAGCACGTCGGCTGCGGTCTGGCTGTCCACCGACATCATCACGCTCAGGGCGGTAACGGTGAGGATGGAGAAGCCGAACACCTTGCGCGCCCACTTGCTGTCGTCCTCGGCCTTGTAGCCACCCCAGGCCATGTACAGCCAGTACAGGCCCATGGCAGCTGCCACGGCCAGGTAGCCGAGGCCGGCGTAACCGCCGAGGGTGAGCATCAAGGTGGCGAGCACGAAGGCCAGCACGTACAGCACGATCTGCTTCTTCGCAGCCAGCACGCCACGTGCCACCGGCAGAACCGGGATGTTGGCAGCGCTGTAGTCCTTGAAGCGGAAGATCGCGATGGCGAAGCTGTGCGGCATCTGCCACAGGCTGAACATCACCAGCAGGGTCACTGCAGCCAGGTCGAAGCTGTTGCTCACGGCGCAGTAGCCGATCACCGGAGGCATGGCACCGGACAGGCTGCCAACCAAGGTGCCGTGCACCGATTTGCGCTTCAGCCACAGGCTGTAGAAACCGACGTAGACGATGAAGCCTACCGCTGCGCAGAACGCCGACAGCGGGTTGGCCTGGACATACAGCAGGCTGAAGCCCGCCACCCCAAGCAGGGTGGCGTAGGCCAGCGCGAGGGTCAGCGACATGCCGCCCTGCACCATGACGCGGTTCTTGGTGCGCTCCATCTTGTGGTCGATGTCACGGTCGATGCAGTTGTTGAACACGCATCCGGACGCGACCACCAGCGAAGTACCGATCACCACCGCCAGGAACAGGGCGAAGTCCACATGGCCCTTCGAGGCAAGGAAGAAGCCGCCTGCCACGGAAAGCACGTTACCGAAAATGATCCCCGGTTTGGTGATTTGGATAAAGTGCTTAACGGACATGCAGTCTTACCTCACTTGGCCATCATTTCGAAGTGGATGCTGAACATGATCCACAGCGACAGGCCGACCAGCAGAGCGATTACCATCGCGGTGAACAGGAACGTCGACACGTTGGAACGTTGCTCTTTCGAGCGGTCCATGTGCAGGAAGTACACCAGGTGTACCACTACCTGAATCACAGCCATGGCCACGATGATCAGAACGGTCAGGTTCTTCGGCAGGCTGCCAGTCATGGCCAGGCCAAACGGGATCGCAGTCAGGATGATCGACAGGATGAAACCGATCATGTACGACTTGACGCTGCCGTGGTTACCTTCGTGATGAGTGTCGTGTGCGTTAGCCATTACAGAACTCCCAGCAGGTAGACGACGGTGAATACGCAGATCCAGACCACGTCCAGGAAGTGCCAGAACAGGCTCAGGCAGCTCATGCGGGTCTTGGCGGTCGGCGTGATGCCGTGCTTGTTGATCTGGTACATCATGATTGCCATCCAGATCAGGCCGGCGGTCACGTGCAGACCGTGGGTGCCTACCAGGGCGAAGAAGCCCGACAGGAAGCCACTGCGGGTTGGGCCGAAGCCCTCGCCGATCAGGTGATGGAATTCATAGATTTCCATCCCGATGAAGCCTGCACCGAACAGGAAGGTCACGGCCAACCAGCCCAGTACGCCTGCTTTCTTGCCAGCGAACATCTTCAGCATGGCGAAGCCGAAGGTGATCGAGGACAGCAGCAGGAACAGCGTTTCCACAGCTACGAAGTCGAGCTGGAAGATGTCGTGACCCGACGGGCCGCCGGCAAAACTGCCGGACAGCACCGCGTAGGTGGCGAAGAGCGACGCAAACAGGATGCAGTCGGTCATCAGGTACAGCCAGAAACCGAGGACGGTCATCTGGCCCGAGTCGTGGTGGTGGTCATCGTGAGCATGGTCATGACCATGCGCGCCACCGTGGATTACTTGACTGGACATTGATTACACCCGTTCAAACGATTCGACACGTGCGCCGGCAGGCAGAGCACCTGCTTGGGCCAGCGCCTTCAGACGCTCGCCTTCGATGCGCGCCACTTCTTCGGCCGGAACCATGTAGCCCTGGTCGTCACGTGCAGCGTGGCGAACGAAGACTGCGATGGTTGCCAACAGGCTCGCGCCCACCAGCCACCAGATGTGCCAGATGAAGGCGAAGCCGAACACGGTCAGGAACATACCCATGAACAGACCGGTAGCGGTGTTGTTCGGCATGTGGATCGCTTCGTACTTGCCCGGCACCTTGTAGGCAACACCGGCTTCCTTGGCTTCGTTCCAGCAGTCCAGGCCAACTTTTTCTGGCATGTGGGCGAAGTTGTAGAACGGAGGTGGCGAGGAAGTCGACCATTCCAGAGTACGGCCGCCCCATGGGTCGCCGGTCACGTCCAGGTTCTGCTCGCGGTCGCGGATCGAAACGACGATCTGGATCAGCTGGCAGGCGATACCGAACAGGATCAGCACGGCGCCGACAACGGCTACGTACAGGTAGGGTTCCCACAGTGGGTTGTCGGAGTGGTTCAGACGACGGGTCATGCCCATGAAGCCCAGGGCGTACAGCGGCATGAACGCAACGTAGAAGCCGGAGATCCAGAACCAGAAGGCAGCTTTGCCCCACTTCTCGTTCAGCTTGAAGCCGAACGCTTTTGGCCACCAGTAGGCGAAGCCGGCGATGTAGCCGAATACCGCACCACCAATGATCACGTTGTGGAAGTGAGCGATAACGAACAGGCTGTTGTGCAGCACGAAGTCAGCACCTGGAACAGCCAGCAGAACGCCGGTCATGCCACCGATCGAGAAGGTGATCATGAAGCCCAGGGTCCACAGCATCGGTGCGGTGAAGCGCACACGGCCCTGGTACATGGTGAACAGCCAGTTGAACAGCTTCACACCGGTCGGAATGGAGATCAGCATCGTCGCCAGGCCGAAGAAGGTGTTGACGCTGGCGCCGGCACCCATGGTGAAGAAGTGGTGCAGCCATACAGCGAAGCCCAGCACGGCGATGGCGCCCGATGCGTAGATCATCGAGTGGTGGCCGAACAGACGCTTGCCGGAGAAGGTCGAAGTCACTTCCGAGAACACGCCGAAGGCCGGCAGGATCAGGATGTAAACCTCAGGGTGACCCCACGCCCAGAACAGGTTGACGTACATCATCGGGTTCCCACCAAGCTCGTTGGTGAAAATGTGGAAGTCCAGATAACGGTCAACAGTCAGCAGCGCGAGTGCAGCGGTCAGGATCGGGAACGAAGCCACGATCAGCACGTTGGCCCAGGTGCAGGTCCAGGTGAAGATCGGCATGTCCATCAGCTTCATGCCAGGTGCGCGCATCTTCATCACGGTGACGAGGAAGTTCACGCCGGTCAGTGTCGTACCCAAGCCTGAGAGCTGTAGCGCCCAGATGTAGTAGTCGACACCCACCCCAGGGCTGTACTGAATGCCCGCGAGCGGCGGGTAGGCCACCCAGCCGGTCTTGGCGAATTCACCAACACCCAGCGAGATGTTCACCAGCAGCACGCCTGCCAGCAGCAGGTAGAAGCTCAGGGAGTTCAGGAACGGGAAGGCAACGTCACGTGCACCGATCTGCAGAGGAACCGCCAGGTTCATCAGGCCGGTGAAGAACGGCATCGCCATGAAGATGATCATGATCACACCGTGGGCGGTGAAGATCTGGTCATAGTGTTCAGGCGGCAGGTAGCCTTCCGAGCCACCGGTAGCGGCGGCCAACTGGGTACGCATCATGATGGCGTCGGCAAAGCCGCGCAGCAGCATGACCATCGCGACGACGATGTACATCACCCCGATTTTCTTGTGGTCGACGGTGGTCAACCACTCGGTCCACAAGTAGGTCCACTTGCGGAAATAGGTGATAAGACCGACGACAGCGAGACCCCCGAGCGCGATCATGGCAATGGTCACCATGACTATCGGCTCGTGGAAGGGTATCGCCTCCAGGGTTAATTTACCGAACATCTCTTACTCCTCTGCACCGGCAGCTGGTTGCGCACTCGACTCGGTGGTGGCCAGATCTTTGCTGCCTGCTTCTTCGTGGCTCGGACGACCGCGGTTCATGCCTTCGTACTTGTCGACGATCAGCTGGAACTGGTCAGGCGAGGCCTCGCCATACAGCGCGACTGGGTTGTTTTCGCTTGGTTTGGCCAAGGCGTCGTAGGTGGCCTTGTCCAGTTTCAACGGCGACTGCTTGACCTCGGCGACCCACTTGTCGAAGTCTTCCTGAGAGGTCGCATTGGCCTTGAATTTCATGCCGGTGAAGCCAGCGCCGCTGTAGTTGGCGCTGATACCGTCGAACACGCCATTTTCGTTGGCGATCAGATGCAGCTTGGTGGTCATGCCCGCCATCGCGTAGATCTGGCCACCCAGGCCCGGGATGAAGAACGAGTTCATCACGGCGTCGGAGGTGACGCGGAAGTTCACCGGGACGTTAGCCGGGAAGTTGATCTGGTTGACGGTGGCAATGCCCTGCTCTGGGTAGATGAACAGCCATTTCCAGTCCAGCGCGACCACGTCGATCTGGATCGGCTTCACGTCGGAATCCAGTGGACGGTACGGGTCCAGCTTGTGGGTCGACTTGTAGGTGACGTAACCCAGGGCGATGATGATGATGATCGGGATGATCCACACCGCGGCTTCGATCTTGGTCGAGTGCGACCAGTCTGGGGTGTAGGTGGCAGCCTTGTTGGAAGCACGGTACTTCCAGGCGAATGCCACGGTCATGATGATGACCGGAATAACCACCAGCAGCATCAGGCCGGTAGCGATCAGGATCAGGTTCTTTTGCTCAATGCCCACCTGGCCCTTCGGGTCGAGCAGGGTCCAGTTGCACCCACTGAGTAAAAGCATGCCTAAAAAGGGCAATATGCCAAACAGTCTGGGGTAACGCTTTTTACTCATCTCACGACCTCTAGATCAGCTTGCTTCAATGCAATTTGTGTTTTGGTAGCCAACACTTCGTCCTGCCAAGTGAGGCATTTCGCGCCCGTACTCGCTCCTGCCGGGGGTCCGACTGCAGGACCTTGGCGCAAAGCGTGTTAGCGGTGCTTATGGTTTCGTAGGCAACAGGCCTGTACTTCAGACCAAGTCCATTTGGTGCGGGAAAACGCGGAGGGGGGTCCGCCCGGTATCGCCGTTGGGCGAAACTTGACGAAGTCAGCAAAAAGGAGCGCTGGGGCTTCCTTCAATCCTGCGACTCGCAAGCAGTGCCGAACGGAAATTGGGGGCGATTGTAGATAGGTCGCCAACCCTTGACTATGACTTATTGAGCAACAGTCTTTTACAGATTGCGCAACAATAGCACCCAGCGAATCAACTTCGCGACAGTTTGTCGCACCCCGCTTGCTAGTCCCTAAACCCGCATCCTGCAAGGCTTAGAGCTTGATCCAGGTCAAGCGGGGGAGGCTTTTTCGCTGTTCACATCCGCTGTAAAAGACCCCACCGAATTTGGGACTTATGTCTAAGGGCGGCGCCGATTGCGGTAAATGCCCAGCGGAACCAGGATCGCCGTCATCACGAACGCGACCAATGCCCACTGCGCCAGCGACAGGCCGAGAACCGGCGGGTACGGCGTGCTGCAGAAGCCGTCGACCTGGAACACCAGCGGCCAGAGCTTGGCCAGGGGTAGGTCATCGACGATCGGTTGCAGGGTATCGATGCCGCAACTGACCATGGGGTTGGCGAGTATATACACATGGTTGCCCGCCGCAATGATTCCGCCAATCGCACTGAGCACCACCAGGCCTTCGAAGAAGGTCAGGCTGCGGCGCCCGGGCATGGCGGCGGCAATGAACGCGAAGAGGGCGATAAAGAGCAAGGCATAGCGTTGCAGGATGCACAGCGGGCATGGCGCCTCGCCCAGTACCACCTGCATGTACAACGCACCGCCGATCAGCGCCAGGCAGATCAGCCCCAGCAGCACCAGAAAGCGCCGTTCCCGATTCAGGCGCGAAGATTGTTCGTTCATTGCCGATTCCTTCGATGGATAGGGGGCAGCGTGTTCCGCCTGCCTGGGCGCAAGTCTACACGCAGGTATGACCAATTAGCGTGTCGGGGAAGCGGCGAGACAGCACTGCGCAGGGCTATCCGGAGAAGCTGAGACAGGCATTGCCGGGATCGGTTCAACACCGGCCGGTGAAAAAACGGCTGCCCGGATGCCGCGCAGGGCCAGGCCCCTCGACACCCGGGAGTGAAGGATACAGTGATTAAAGGAGGATTAAAGGTGAAAGGTCGCCAGGCGCCTTTCATCTTTCCTTATATATAGGCAGGAAGTGGTAGCCCCCCCTTGAGGGCCCTATCGCGAGCTGCGCTCGCTCCTACCAGGGGTGTGTGCTCCTCCCCCCCGTAGGAGCGAGCAAAGCTCGCGAAGCGTTCTCACGATAAACCCATCACTCCAAGGCCGCCGCCGGCCCGAAGAACTCGTACCGGCTCTGCTGCTCCGGCACCCCCAGCGCTTTGAGCTGGCGCTTGACCGCCGCCATGAACCCCTTGGGCCCAAGGAAGTAGGCATCCACATCCCGCGCCTGCGGCAGCCACTCTGCGAGCAAGTCCTGGCTCAGCAGGCCCACAGCGGCATCTCCCTGCGCGCCCTGCCCTTCGGCATAGCAATAAAAGCGCTTGAGCTGCGGGTACCGCGCGGCCAGGCCATCAACCCAGTCGCGGAACGCATGCACCGCGCCGTTGCGCGCGCAATGAATGAAATGCACCGGCCGCTCGCCCTGCAGCGCCGCTTCCAGCATCGCCAGGGTCGGGGTAATGCCCACGCCCCCGCTGATCAGCACCAATGGCTTGTCACTGGCGGCCAAGGTGAAATCACCCGCCGGCGGGAACAGCTGCACGGTATCGCCCACCATCAGCGCATCGTGCAGGTAGCCCGACACCTTGCCGCCCACCTCACGCTTGACACTGATGCGGTACTGCACGCCGTCGCACAGTGCCGACAGCGAATAGTTGCGACGGTGCTCGGCACCGTCGATGAACAGCTGCAGGCCGATGTACTGCCCGGGTTCGGCCTTGAGCACTGGCTGCCCATCGACCGGGGCCAGGTAGAACGAAACGATCTCGCCACTTTCCTGCTCGCGGCGCACCAGGCGGAACTCGCGGGTGCCGCGCCAGCCTCCGGTGGCGGCTTCCTTCTGCTGGTACAGGCTTTCCTCGGCGCCAATCAGAATGTCGGCCAGCTGGCCATAGGCCGCCGCCCAGGCTGCGATGACTTCAGGGGTGGCGATGTCCGTGCCCAACACTTCCTCGATGGCCCGCAGCAGGCAGCTGCCGACGATCGGGTAGTGCTCGGGCAGAATCTGCAAGGCCACATGCTTGTTGATGATCTGCCCCACCAGCCCGCCCAACTGCTCCAGTTGGTCGATATGGCGGGCGTACATCAGCACCCCGTTGGCCAGGGCTCGCGGCTGGTCGCCGCTGGCCTGGTGGGCCTGGTTAAACAGCGGGCGTACCTCGGGGTACTCGCTGAGCATCATCTTGTAGAAGTGGGTGGTCAGGGCTTCGCCGCCGGTTTCCAGCAGTGGGACGGTGGCCTTGATGATTGCACGTTGTTCGGCATTGAGCATTGCAACGACTCCTGAGCCTGAGGCTTCACATGGTTGCCGTAGATATTTCAGCAATCGTGCCAACTTTAATAACCAGTGAAATCAGGGCCTTGCCGCGATTCATGTCAAAAAGACCCACCCCGGCGTATAGTCATTAAGACCAATAGGAGTCCTTATGACCGCAAAACCGCTGCTCACCGCCCTCCTCCCCCTGGTCAGCGACCTGTCCCGCGACCTGCCCGACCAGGAGCGCTACCGCCGCCTGCTGCAAGCTATGCGTGGGCTGTTGCCGTGCGACGCCGCCGCGCTGCTGCGCCTGGACGGCGAATGGCTGGTGCCGCTGGCGGTCGACGGGCTGTCGGCCGATACCCTGGGCCGGCGCTTCAAGGTGAGCGAGCACCCACGCTTCCAGGCCCTGCTCAGCCGCCCGGAACCCACTCGTTTCGCCAGCGATTCCGAGTTGCCGGACCCCTACGACGGCCTGGTCAACGCCCCCGGCGCCAACCTTGAAGTGCACGATTGCATGGGCTGCCCGCTGATGGTCGATGAGCGCCCCTGGGGCCTGGTGACCCTCGACGCCCTTACCCCTGGGCAATTCCAAAGCCTGGAGCTCGACGCCCTGCAGGCCTTCGCCAGCCTGGCCGCCGCCACCGTTACCGTGGCCGAGCGCATCGAACACCTGGCCCTGCGCGCCGAGGACGAGCACCAGCGCGCCGAGGTGTACCGCCAGGCCAGCGGCCAGGACAAGGAACTGATCGGCCAGAGCCCGGCGCACAAGCACCTGCTGGAGGAAGTGCGGCTGGTCGGCGGCAGCGACCTGACCGTGCTGATTACCGGCGAAACCGGGGTAGGCAAGGAACTGGTGGCCATGGCCCTGCACCAGGCCAGCCACCGCGCCGACAAGCCGCTGGTGAGCCTGAACTGCGCCGCCCTGCCCGACACCCTGGTGGAAAGCGAGCTGTTCGGCCACGTGCGCGGCGCCTTCACCGGCGCCCACGGCGAACGCCGGGGCAAGTTCGAACTGGCCAACGGTGGCACGCTGTTCCTCGATGAAGTCGGCGAGCTGCCGCTGAGCGTGCAGGCCAAGCTGCTGCGGGTGTTGCAGAGCGGCCAACTGCAGCGCCTGGGCTCGGACCGCGAGCACCGCGTGGACGTGCGCCTGATCGCCGCCACCAACCGCGACCTGGCCGCCGAGGTGCGCAACGGCAACTACCGCGCCGACTTCTACCACCGCCTCAGCGTGTACCCGTTGCACGTGCCGCCCTTGCGCGAACGTGGGCGTGACGTGCTGCTATTGGCAGGCTACTTCCTCGAACAGAACCGATCGCGCCTGGGCCTGAACAGCCTGCGCCTGAGCCCTGAAGCCCAGGCCGCACTGCTGGCCTACGACTGGCCAGGCAACGTGCGCGAACTGGAACACCTGATCGGCCGCTCGGCCCTCAAAGCATTGGGCCAGCACCCTGAGCGTCCGCGCATCCTTACCCTCAGCGCCACCGACCTGGACCTGCGCCCGGCCTCAGCAGGCCCCGCTGCACCCGCCACCGATCCAGCCCCGGCTTTGCCGCCCTTGCCTGCCGGCGGCCTGCGTGAAGCTGTCGACGCCTACCAGCGACGAGTGGTCGACGATTGCCTGAAACGTCACCAGGAAAACTGGGCCGCTGCAGCCCGCGAACTGGGCCTGGATCGCGCCAATCTCAGCCGCTTGGCGCGCCGTTTGGGCCTGCGCTGAACCGCTACTCTACCAAAAGGATTAACCCACAAAGCCATCTGGTTGCTTCCCGCTGGGCTGCTATATCTCGGTAATCACCGGTAATTGGGCCACGGCAAGGCCAACTGCGCGCGTGCGCAGAATCAGGATCGCCTAATTCGGTCCTGCAAACCGAAATACCAGCAGGGAGCACCCATGGAAAATATCGTAGTTGCCGATAAAGAATCGGCCGTCGCCACCCAGAACGCTTGGGGCAATATCACCCTCAACAGCCCAGGCGTCGTGCAGATGCCCATTGCTCCCGACCAGGTGGCCACCGTCACCCGGCGCGGCCAAGACTTGATCGTCACGCTCAAAACCGGTGAAAAGGTCACCGTTGGCAACTTCTTCGCGGTAGACCAGGCCGGCGTCGGCAGCGACATGGTCTTCGTCGGAGAAGACGGCACGTTGTGGCACGCTGGCTACGATTCGGCAGCCTTCACCGGCTTCACCTTCGAGGAAGTGAACTCCCTGGACGAACTGGTCGCCGGCGTCGGCGTTGCCGGTGCCTCCACTTCGACCTTCGCCATCGCCGGGCTGTCCCTGCTCGGTGTCGGCGGTGCCGCCGCTGCGGCGAGCCACGGTGGCGGCGGTGGTGGTGGCGGCGGCAGCAGTGACACTACACCACCCGAGTCCCCCATCGACCTGCTGGTATCGCCAGACGGCCTGCGCCTGACTGGCCGCGGCGAAGCGGGTGCCACGGTCAACGTGTTCGGCCCTGCCGGCAACCTGATCGGCACCGGCACCGTGGGCAGTGACGGCACCTTCAACGTCAGCCTCACCAGCCCGCAGGCCAATGGCGAAAACCTCGGTGTAACCCTGACCGATGGCGCCGGCAATACTTCGCAACCCGGCACCGTTACTGCGCCAGACACCACTCCCCCGGCCGCTCCGACCGACGTGGCCGTCAATGCTCAAGGGACCTCCGTGAGCGGTCGCGGTGAAGCCGGCTCGACCGTAACGGTACGCGATGGGGCAGGCAACGTCATCGGCACAACTACCGTCGGCGCCGACGGCACTTTCAGCGTTCCCCTGAGCAGCCCGCAGGCCAACGGCGAAAGCCTCAGCGTCACCCTGACCGACACCGCCGGCAACACCTCGCCAACCAGCCCTGTCACCGCACCCGACATCACCGCACCTGGCGCCCCGGCTCAGTTGGCGATCAATGGGCAAGGTACGACCCTCACCGGTAGCGCCGAACCAGGCGCAACCGTGCAGGTACGCGGCGCCGATGGCACCCTGCTCGGCAGCGCCGTGGCCGGTGCGGACGGCCAGTTCAGCGTCACCCTGCAACCGCCGCAGACCGATGGCCAAGCCTTGGCCGTGACCGCCACCGATGCGGCCGGAAACACCTCGGGCAGCACCGCGATCACCGCACCGGACGATGGCACCCCACCCGACACCACACCACCGGATGCCCCGACCAACCTGGTGATCGCCCTCGCCGGCCAGCAACTCAGTGGCCGCGGTGAGGCCGGCACCAGCGTGCAGGTGCGCGATGCCCAGGGCAACCTGATCGCCACCGGCGCAGTCGGTGCCGACGGCACCTTCCAGGTCACCCTCTCCCCGGCGGTGAACGATGGCAGCACCCTTCAAGTCACCCTCACCGATGCGGCCGGCAATGTATCGCCCCCAGGCTCGGTGACCTCGCCCGACCTGCAACCACCGGCACAACCCACCGACCTGGCCCTGGTCGATGGCGTGACCTTCAGTGGCAAGGGGGAACCCAACAGCATCGTGCAAGTGCGAGATGCCGGTGGCAACCTCATCGGCAGCGGTACGGTCGGTGCCGATGGCAATTTCAGCATTACCCTCTCCCCGGCCCAGGCCAATGGCGAAGCGCTTGAAGTGCGCCTGCTCGATGCCGCTGGCAATGCGTCTGCGCCCCTGGAATTCGACGCCCCGGACATCACGCCACCCAACCCGGTCAGCGGCCTCGCCGTGGGCCCAGGCGGCCTGCAACTGGCAGGCACCGGTGAAGCTGGCGCGACCGTCGAGGTGCGTGACGCCGATGGCAACCTGCTGGGCCAAGGCCTGGTCAGCGCCAATGGCACTTTCATCATCGATCTCGACCCCGCCGTAACACCGGGTGAACAACTGAGCGTGGTGCAGACCGATGCGGCCGGCAACGTTTCCACTGCCGTCGACTACGAAGTCCCCGCCACCAGCGTACCCACCAGCCCGACCGACCTGGTCATCGCGGCCGATGGCAGCAGCATCAGCGGTAGCGCGCCTGCCGGTACCCGCGTGGACGTGCGCGGCGCCGATGGGACCCTGCTGGGCAATGTGCAGGTCGGTGCCGACGGCACCTTCACCGTCGCCCTCTCCCCAGCGCAGGCCAACGGCCAACTGCTGAACGTCACCGCCGTCGATACCGACGGCACCTCGTCGCTGCCCACGCAGGTCAGCGCCCCGGACATCACCGCGCCAAACGCACCAGCCGACCTGGCCGTGAGCGCCGATGGCAGCACCGTTACCGGCCGTGCCGAAATTGGCAGCACCGTGCGGGTGCTGGCGGCCGATGGCACCACCGTGCTCGGCACGGCAGTGGTCGGCGCAACGGGCGTCTTCTCCATCACCCTCACGCCAGCGCTGGTCGATGGTGAACAGCTGCAAGTCACCGCTACCGACGCCGCCGGCAATACCTCCACTGCCAGCAACGTCACCGCCCCCGACATCGACGGCGGCGATACCACGCCACCCGATGCGCCCACGGCCCTGGTGATCGGCCTCGCCGGCCAGCAGCTCAGTGGCCATGGCGAAGTCGGCGCGACCGTGCAAGTGCGCGATGCCCAGGGCAACCTGATCGCCAGCGGTACGGTCGGCGGCGATGGCAACTTCCAGATCAGCCTCAACCCGCCGGTCAACGACGGCAGCACCCTGCAGGTCACCCTCACCGATGCGGCCGGCAATGTATCGCCCCCAGGCTCGGTGACCTCGCCCGACCTGCAACCACCGGCACAACCCACCGACCTGGCCCTGGTCGATGGCGTGACCTTCAGTGGCAAGGGTGAACCCAACAGCATCGTGCAAGTGCGAGATGCCGGTGGCAACCTCGTCGGCAGCGGTACGGTCGGTGCCGATGGCAATTTCAGCATCACCCTCTCCCCGGCCCAGGCCAATGGCGAAGCGCTTGAAGTGCGCCTGCTCGATGCCGCTGGCAATGCGTCTGCGCCCCTGGAATTCGACGCCCCGGACATCACGCCACCCAGCCCGGTCAGCGGCCTCGCCGTGGGCCCAGGCGGACTGCAACTGGCAGGCACCGGTGAAGCTGGCGCGACCGTCGAGGTGCGTGACGCCGATGGCAACCTGCTGGGCCAAGGCCTGGTCAGCGCCAATGGCACTTTCATCATCGATCTCGACCCCGCCGTAACACCGGGTGAACAACTGAGCGTGGTGCAGACCGATGCGGCCGGCAACGTTTCCACTGCCGTCGACTACGAAGTCCCCGCCACCAGCGTACCCACCAGCCCGACCGACCTGGTCATCGCGGCCGATGGCAGCAGCATCAGCGGTAGCGCGCCTGCCGGTACCCGCGTGGACGTGCGCGGCGCCGATGGGACCCTGCTGGGCAATGTGCAGGTCGGTGCCGACGGCACCTTCACCGTCGCCCTCTCCCCAGCGCAGGCCAACGGCCAACTGCTGAACGTCACCGCCGTCGATACCGACGGCACCTCGTCGCTGCCCACGCAGGTCAGCGCCCCGGACATCACCGCGCCAAACGCACCAGCCGACCTGGCCGTGAGCGCCGATGGCAGCACCGTTACCGGCCGTGCCGAAATTGGCAGCACCGTGCGGGTGCTGGCGGCCGATGGCACCACCGTGCTCGGCACGGCAGTGGTCGGCGCAACGGGCGTCTTCTCCATCACCCTCACGCCAGCGCTGGTCGATGGTGAACAGCTGCAAGTCACCGCTACCGACGCCGCCGGCAATACCTCCACTGCCAGCAACGTCACCGCCCCCGACATCGACGGCGGCGATACCACGCCACCCGATGCGCCCACGGCCCTGGTGATCGGCCTCGCCGGCCAGCAGCTCAGTGGCCATGGCGAAGTCGGCGCGACCGTGCAAGTGCGCGATGCCCAGGGCAACCTGATCGCCAGCGGTACGGTCGGCGGCGATGGCAACTTCCAGATCAGCCTCAACCCGCCGGTCAACGACGGCAGCACCCTGCAGGTCACCCTCACCGATGCGGCCGGCAATGTATCGCCCCCAGGCTCGGTGACCTCGCCCGACCTGCAACCACCGGCACAGCCTACTGACCTGGCGCTTGCCGACGGCGTGACACTCACCGGCCAGGGTGAACCCAATGCCACCGTGCAGGTGCGCGATGCCAATGGCAACCTGATCGGCAGCGGTACGGTCGGCGCCGATGGCCAATTCACCGTCACCCTTTCCCCGGCGCAGGCCAACGGCGAAACCCTTGAGGTAAGCCTGACCGATGGCGCCGGCAACACCTCCGCGCCGCTGGAATTCACGGCCCCCGACATCACCCCACCGGCCGAAGTCAGCAATATCGTGGTCGGCAATGGTGGCCTGGCCCTGAGCGGGCACGGTGAAGCCGGCGCCACCGTCGAGGTCCGCGACGTTAATGGCAACCTGCTGGGTACCGGCACTGTCGCCGCCAACGGCAGTTTCCTGATCGACCTCGAACCCGCCGCCCAGCCTGGCGAGCGCCTGAGCCTGGTGCAAACCGATGCCGCCGGCAATGCTTCCCCCACGCTGCAGTACGACGTGCCGCTGACCCAGGTGCCTGACAGCCCCAGCGACCTCAGCGTCGCCGCCGACGGCAGCAGCCTCAGCGGCACGGCCCCGGCCGGCACCCGTGTAGACGTGCATGATGCCAATGGCACCCTGGTGGGCAGCGTGGTGGTTGGCGCCGAAGGCACCTTCACTGTGCCGCTCAACCCGGCCCAGGCCAATGGCGAGCTGCTGGACGTTACGGCCGTCGATACCGCTGGCGCTACGTCCCTGCCCACACAGATCACCGCACCAGACATTACCGCCCCGGCCGCCCCCGCTGACCTGGCCGTCAGCGCCGATGGCAGCATGGTCACCGGTCGCGCGGAACCTGGCAGCACCGTGCGCGTCCTGGCCGCCGACGGCACCACCGTGCTCGGCACCGCCGTGGCCGGCAGTACCGGCCTCTTCAGTGTCAGCCTGTCGCCCGCCCAGGTCGATGGTGAGCAACTGCAGGTAACGGCCACCGACGCGGCAGGTAATACCTCCACGGCAGGCAATGTCACCGCACCGGATGTGGATGGCGGCGGCGATACCACGCCGCCGCAACCGGCCACCGACCTGGTCATCAGCAGCGATGGGCGCACCGTATCAGGCCGTGGCGAGGTCGGGGCCACCGTCAATGTGCTGAATGACCAGGGCCAGGTGATCGGCACGGGCACCGTACAGCCTGACGGCGCGTTCACCTTGCAACTCACGGCAGCGGTGACCGATGGTTCGTCCTTGCAAGTGACCCTTACCGACGCCGCGGGCAACGTTTCGACGCCCAGCCCGCTGACCTCGCCAGACCTGCAGGCCCCAGCAGAACCCACAGGGCTCACCCTCACCGATGGCGTGACCCTGGCCGGCAGCGCCGAACCGGGCGCACGGGTGGACGTGCGTGATGCCAATGGCAACCTGATCGGCACCGGCATCGTCAGCCAGGACGGCAGCTTCAGCCTGACCCTCGACCCGGCCCAGGCCAATGGCGAGCAGTTGTCCATCACCGCCACCGACGCGGCAGGCAACACCTCTGCCCCGCTGAGCTATACCGCACCGGATATCACCCCGCCGGCGATCATCAGCGATGTGGTGGTCGGTGACGGCAGCCTCACGGTGTCTGGCCGCGGCGAACCCGGCGCGACCGTGGAAATCCGCGATATCAATGGCAATCTGCTTGGCAGCGGTGTGGTCGCGGCCAATGGTACGTTCCTGGTCGGCCTCGGCAACCCGGTCACGGCAGGCGAAGCCCTGGTATTGGTGCAGACCGACGCGGCAGGCAACCCGTCGCTCGGCCTGGTGGTCATCGTACCGGCCATCGAATTGCCGGACAGCCCCAGTGGCCTGGTGGTTGCCGCCGATGGCACGTCCATTACCGGCAGCGCGCCGGTTGGCAGCCTGGTCGAGGTGCGTGATGCCAACGGCAACGTGATCGGCAGCGTGCAGGTTGGCAACGGCGGCACCTTCACCGTCAGCCTCACCCCGGCCCAGGCCAATGGCGAGCTGCTCGATGTGGTGGCCATCGACGCCGATGGCAACAGCTCGTTGCCAACCCAGATCAGCGCCCCGGACATCACCCCGCCGAACGAGGCCAGCGACCTGCTGGTAAGCGCTGACGGCACCCTGCTCACCGGCCGCGGCGAACCCGGTGCCACCGTGCAAGTCAGCAATGCCCAGGGCACCCTGCTGGGCAGCGCCGTGGTGGGCGCCAATGGCCAATTCAGCGTCACCCTGGTGCCCGCGCAAACCGACGGCCAGGAACTGGACGTGGTGCTGCGCGACGCCGCCGGCAACAGCTCCACCGCCAACATCACCGCCCCGGACACCGATGGCCCGCTGCAACCTTCGGCCCTGAGCGTCGACATCACCGGCCTGCACCTCACAGGCCTGGGCCAGGTTGGCTCGACGGTCACCGTACGCGCGGCCAATGGCAGTGTGCTGGGCGTGAGCGTGGTCGGCGCCGACGGGCACTTCGACGTCACCCTGATTGCCGCCCAGCGCAACGGTGAAAGCCTGACCGTGGAAGCCACCGACAGCCTGGGCAACAGCGCCGGCCCCGTGGCCTTCACCGCACCGGACCATACCCCGCCACAAGCGGTGGTCAGCCCGTCCATCGACGGCCTGGGGGCAACCGTTACCGGCACCGGCGAAGTGGGCGCCACAGTCACCGTGCGCGGGCCGGACGGCAGCGTTCTGGGCAGCGCGCTGGTGGCCGTCAATGGCACCTTCACCGTTACCCTGGTTCCACCACAAACCAACGGCCAGGTCCTGAGCGTCACCCAGACTGACGCTGCAGGCAACGTGTCTGGCGCCACCTCCCTGCCGGCGCCAGATACCCAGGCACCGAATGCGCCCACCGGCCTGCTGCTGTCGGCTGACGGCGCCGTGGTCACCGGCAGCGGCGAGCCCGGCACACGGGTGCAGGTGACCGGCGTTGCCGGCGTGGTCCTGGGCACTGCCGTGGTTCAGGCCGATGGCAGTTTCAGCGTGTCCCTCATCCCCGCCCAGCTCAATGGCCAAACCCTGTCGGTTACCCTGACCGATGGCGGCGGCAATACCTCCGGCGCGGGCACCGTGATCGCCAGTGACATGGAAGCGCCAAGCCCGGCGCTGATTCTTGGGCTGGCCAATGGCGGCACCTTGCTCAACGGTGTGGGTGAAATCGGCACCGCCGTGCAAGTGCGCAACAGCGCCGGGCAACTGCTCGGCAACGGCGTAGTCGATGCCGATGGCAACTTCAGCGTCACCCTCAGCCCGGCACAAACCAACGGCCAGGTGCTGTCGGTGGTGCTCATCGACGGTGCTGGCAACACCTCGCCGTCGGCCTCGTTCACGGCCCCCGACACCACGGCCCCAGCCCTGCCGCTTGGCCTGCAGGTGAGTGCCGACGGCACCCTCGTGCACGGTACCGGTGAAGTCGGTGCTCGGGTCGAGGTGCGCAACGCCGCTGGCGACCTGCTGGGCAGCGTGGTGATTCCTGCCGGGGGCAGCTTCAGCGTGCCGCTGCTGCCGGCGCAACTGGACGGCCAGACCCTCCAGGTAACCTTGATCGACGCCGCTGGCAACGCCTCCTCCGACACACCGGTCAGCGCACCGGACATCACCCCACCCGAGCTGCCCATAGGCCTTGCGGTCAGCCTTGACGGCAGCACCGTCATCGGCAGTGCGCCAGGCGCCACCTCGGTGACCGTGACCGACCCCAATGGCAACGTGGTCACGGTGGCGGTCAACGGCGATGGCAGCTTCAGCGTACCGTTGGGCAGCCCGCTGACCAATGGCGAAATCCTCAGCGTGGTGGTCAGCGACGCAGCCGGCAACCAGACCGCACCGTCCACCGTCACAGCCCCCGACACCACCCCACCGCTGCCTGCTGCCGACGTTACGGTCAGCCCTGACGGCGGCACCATCAGCGGCATTGCCGAGCCCGGCACCACGGTTATCGTACGCGATGGCAACACTGAGCTGGGCACTGGCACTGCCGGGCCGGACGGCACCTTCGTCATACCGGTCAACCCGCCCCTGGTCACCGGCGACACGGTGCAGGTGGTGGTCCGCGATGGCGGTGGCAATGAAACCTCGATCAACGTCGACGGCCCGGATGGCACCGAAGTGGCAACGCCTACCGCCCTGTCGCTGAGCGTCGATGGCTTCGTGCTGACCGGCGAAGGCACGGCCGGCTCGCTGATCACGGTCACCTCTGCTGGCACCACGGTGGGCAGCGGCACGGTCGGCAGCGATGGTGTGTTCCACATCTTCTTCACCAGTGCCCTGCTCAACGCACAAACCCTGCAAGTCAGCGCCCGCCTGGCGGTCGGCGGCAAACCATCGGTGCCGGCGATCATCGTCGCCGCCGACACCACCGCACCGGATGCACCGAACCAGTTGGCCCTTGAGCGCACCGGCACGACCCTCACCGGCCACGGCGAGGTCGGCGCCACGGTGCGCGTGGTCGATGCCCAAGGCACCCTGCTGGGCACCGCGACGGTCGCCAGCAACGGCTTGTTCAGCGTCACCCTGGTGCCACCGCAGGCCAACGGCCAGAACCTCACCATCACCCAGGCCGACGCCGCCGGCAACGTCTCCCTGGCGGCCACGCTGCAAGCGGCCGACATACAGGCGCCAAACGCCGCCACCGGGCTGAGCCTGAACATCGCCGCCACCGTGGTCAGCGGCCAGGGTGAAGCCGGCGCCACGGTGACCGTACGTGACGCCCTCGGCGTGATACTGGCCACCGGTACGGTAAACCTCAGTGGGCAGTTCCAGATTACCCTGCCTACCGCGCAGACCACCGGCAGCCCCCTGCAGGTGACCCTGACCGACGCCGCCGGCAACGTGTCCGGCACAGCGCTGCTGGCCACCCCGGACCGCACGCCACCGCTCGCCGTCAGCAACCCGGTGCTCAGCGCCGACGGCAAGCAGTTGTCCGGCAGTGGTGAAGCCGGTGCCACCGTGCAGGTGCGCAACGCCGCCGGCACCGTGCTGGGAACCGCCGTGGTCGGTGCAGATGGGCGCTTCACGGTGACCTTCGACACGCCACAAATCACCGGTGCCGCGATTGGCGTCACCCAGGTGGATGCCGCGGGCAACGTGTCGCCCGCCATCAGCCTGGCAACCCCTGACCTGACCGCGCCAACGCCACTGACCAACGTGGTGCTCAACAACAACGGGCTCACCCTCACGGGCCTGGGCGAAGCCGGCGCCAGCGTCACCGTGCGTGGCGCCGATGGCACCATCGTCGGCACCGGCCTGGTAGCCGCCAATGGCAGCTTCACCCTCGTCCTCACCACCGCCCAGCTCAATGCCCAGCACTTGAGCGTGACCCAGACCGACGCCAGCAACAACACCTCCACCGCCGTCACCGTCATTGCCCCCGACCACACCCCGCCAGCGGCGCCGAGCGCCCTGGCCCTGTCGCTCGGCGGCCTGCAACTGAGCGGCAACGCCGAAGCCGGCAGCACCGTGACCGTGCGCGATGCTGCGGGCAATGTGCTGGGTACTGCGGTAGCCACCAGCAACGGCACCTTCCAGCTCACCCTGAACAGCGCGCAAACCAACGGCCAGGCGCTGCAGGTGACCGCCACCGATGCGGCGGGCAATGTGTCGGCTGCCACGCCGTACCTGGCCGCCGACACCACCCCGCCCGCCGTGGTCGCCAACCTGGCCGTGTCGCCCAATGGCGCGACCCTGGCCGGTACTGGCGAGGCTGGCGCCACGGTCACCGTGCGCGCGCCCGACGGCACTGTGCTGGGCACCGCGCTGGTCGGCGCCGATGGCCACTTCAGCGTCACCTTGAGCCCTGCCGCCAGCACCGGCGAAATCCTCAGCGTCACCCAGGCCGACGCCGCGCTGAACGTTTCGCCGATCCTGACCGTGGTCGCCCCCGGCGTCACCGCCCCGGATGTACCCGGCAACCTGGTGTTGTCGGCCAATGGCCTGGCTGTGACCGGCACCGGCACACCAGGCGCCACGATCAAGGTCTATGGCCCCACCGGCGCCCTGCTTGGCAGCGCCGCAGTGGCCAACGACGGCACCTTCACCGTCAACCTCGGCAGCGCCCAGGCCAACGGCGAACTGCTGCATGTGAACGCCGTGGGCACCGATGGCAGCGTTTCGCTGCCGGCCACCCTGCAAGCGCCCGATACCACCGCGCCGCAGCCGCTGAGCAACCTGGTGCTGTCCAACGACGGCCTGGTGCTGACCGGCCACGGCGAAGCTGGCGCCACGGTCACCATCACCGGCGTTGGCGGGCTGGCGCTCGGTACCGCCGTGGTCGATGCCAGCGGCAACTTCAGCGTCAACTTGAGTGCTGCGCAGCTCAACGGGCAACTGCTGAGCGCTGCGCAAACCGACGCCGCCGGTAACGAGTCCAACAGCGTCAACCTCACCGCTCCCGACCGAATTGCGCCCGACGCGCCTGCCAACCTGGCCTTCGCCGGGGGTGGCAGCCTGCTCAACGGCACCGGCGAAGCCGGCGCGCTGGTCAAGGTCATCGCCCTCAACGGCACCGTGCTGGGCACGGGCGTGGTCATGGCCAACGGCAACTTCCAGGTCGTGCTGCTCACCCCGCAAGCCAACGGCCAGCAGGTGCAGGTAATACTCACCGATGCCGCCGGCAACCAGTCCGCCGCCGGGGCCATCACCGCACCGGATACCACGCCACCGAATGCCCCCACTGAACTGGCCATTTCCAGTGATGGCGTGACCATCACCGGCCGCGGTGAAGCGGGTGCATCGGTCACGGTCAACAACCCGCTCGGCCAGCCGATCGGCACAGCGGTCGTCGACGCAAGCGGCCACTTCACCATCACCCTCAACCCGGCCTTGGGCAATGCCGAGCTGCTCAGTTTCACCCAGACCGACGGCGCCGGTAACGTATCGGCCGTGGCCACCCTGCAGACACCGGACTTCACCCCGCCAGACCTGCTCACCAACGTGGTCATCAACGCCAACGGCAGCGTGGTCAGCGGTTCGGGCGAGCCTGGCGCCACCGTTACGGTGACCAACGCCGCCGGCGTGGTGGTGGGTACCACCGTGGTGCTGGCCGACGGCACCTTCCGTGTCGAACTGACACCCGCGCAGATCAACCAGCAAGTGCTTTCCGTACAGCAGGCCGACCCGCCCGGCAACATCAGCGATCCGGTCACGATCAACGCACCCGACCTCACGCCACCGGCTGCCGCCGCCGGGCTGCACCTCAACACCGCTGGCGACCAGCTCAGCGGTACCGGCGAGGCTGGCACCACGGTGCGGGTCTACGTCGGCGTCGTCGAAATCGGCACTGCGACGGTGGCCGCCAATGGCACCTTCGTGGTCAACCTCAACGCAGCGCAACTCAATGGCCAGGTCTTGCAGGTCACCCTGCAGGATGCCAGCAACAACGTTTCGGCCATCAGCACAATCACCGCCGTGGACATCACCCCACCGGCCACAGTGGTCGCCACGCTCAACGCCAGTGGCACCCAGGTCAGCGGTACCGGCGAGGCCGGCGCGCACGTCACGGTGATGAACAACCTGGGTAACCTGATCGGCCAGGGCACCATTGCCGCCGACGGCAGCTTCGTGATCAACCTCACCACTGCGCAAATCAATGGCCAAGTGTTGAGCGTCATCGCCCAGGATGCCACTGGCAACCCGTCCGTGCCCTTGCAACTGACCGCATCGGACCTGACCCCACCCGTACAACCCGGCAACCTGCTGCTCACCGGTGGCCTGGTGCTCACTGGCACGGGCGAAGTCGGCAGCACCATTACCGTTCGCGCTCCGGACAACTCCGTACTGGGCACCACCACGGTGCCGGCGGGCGGCGTGTTCACCATCACCTTCACAGCGTCGCAAAGCACCGGCCAGCTGCTGACCGTGGTGTCCACCGATGCCGCGGGCAATGCCTCGCTGCCGGCCACCTACCAGACCCTCGACACCGTGGCACCGACCGCAGTCACCAACCTGGCCATCAACAACACCTACAACATCCTCACCGGGCACGGTGAGGCCGGCGCCACGGTGACGGTCAGCTTCGGCGGCGTGGTCATCGGCACCGGCGTGGTCAACAGCGGCGGCAACTTCTCCATCACCCTGCAACCGGCCCCAGGTTCGGCGGCGTCGCTGGCGGTCACCCAAACCGATGCGGCCAACAACACCTCGGCGGTGTCGACCTTCATCACGCCGCTGGTGCCGCCACCGGAGCCACCGGTGAACGTGACATTGGCCGCCAACGGCCTCACGCTCACCGGGACCGCCGCCACGGGTGCGTCGATTCGCGTGTACGACGCCGCCGGCAACTTGATCGGCAGCGGCTCGGCCAACATTGGCAACGGTGGCTTCAGCATCACCTTGAGCAGTGCCCAGCTCAACGGGCAGCATTTGTCTGTTACCGCCGTGTCGCTGCTGGGCGGTGAGTCGCAACCGGTGTTCTTGATCGCAGCCGACATCACCCCACCGGCCAACCCGGTGGTCAGCGCGCTGTCGGCCAACGGCCTGGTACTCACAGGCACCGGTGAAGCCGGGGCCACGGTGACCGTGCGTGATGCCAGCGGCAACGTGCTGGGCACAGGCCTGGTCAACGGCGGTGGCGTATTCAGCGTCAACCTGGCCAGCGCCCAGCTCAATGGCCAGGTACTGAGCCTGACCCAAGCCGACGCGGCGCTGAACGTGTCCGGTGTCACCAGCTACACGGCGCCGGATACCCAGGCCCCGCTGGCACCAAGCAACCTGGCGATCAATGGCACCGGAACCGTGCTCACTGGCGTGGGTGAAGTGGGCGCCACCGTTACCGTGACCAACCAGGGAGGAACGACACTTGGCACCGCCGTGGTTCAGGCCAACGGCACCTTCAGCGTCACCCTGCTGACCGCGCAGACCAATGGCCAGGCACTGGTGGTGCGCCAGGCCGACGCCGCCAGTAACGTTTCTGCCAGCACTGGCATCACAGCCCCGGACACCACGCCACCGGCCGCCCCGGTGGCCAGCGTCAACAGCAACGGCACCTCGGTCAGCGGCTCGGGCGAAGTTGGCAGCACGGTGACCGTGCGCAACAGCTCCGGGACCGTGCTCGGCACAGCCACGGTGGGCAGCAATGGCCTGTACGTGGTCAGCTTGAGCACCGCGCAGATCAACTTCCAGGCGCTGAGCGTCACCCTCACCGATGCCGCCGGTAACGTGTCGACTGCCACCGCGGTCAACGCTCCGGACCTGACCCCACCGGCCAACGCCGGCAACCTGGTAATCAACGCCACCGGCACCACCCTCACCGGCACCGGCGAGGTCGGCGCCACGGTCACCGTGCGCAGCGCCAGCGGTACCGTGCTGCAAACCGGGACCGTGCAGGCCAACGGCACCTTCAGCATTACCCTGAGCCCTGCCCAGGACAACGGCCAGGTGTTGTCGGTCACCCTCACCGACCCACGCAGCAACGTATCCGGCGCCGTCACCGTCACCGCCCCGGACATCGACGCCAACCTGCCGCTGATCGCCACCAACAACCTGGCGACCGCCAACGTGGTGCTGGCGCCGGTCACGGCCACGCAAACCTACACGGACAGCTTCACCACCCTGCTGTCGGGCTTCAGCAAGACCTACACCTGGACCGTCGCCCCCGGCACCACGGTCGACCCGGTGTTGATGCTGACCACCAACAGCGTGCTGGCGCTGCTCAACAACTCAACCTTCGTGCTGCAGGTCAAAGACGCCACCGGTGCCTGGGTGACCATCGCCAACGGCAGCACCCAAGGCCTGCTCGACCTGATCGTGCTGCCGCTGGGGCTGCAGGTGGACATCGGCGTGCTGCAAGCAGGCGACTATCGACTGACCGTGGCCAGCGGCGGCATCGGCCTGATTACCCAGGTCACCACCACCCTGGACATCGTCGCCAGTAGCCTGACCCAGTTCACCGGCAGCGCCACCGCCGTCTCCGGTAACGTCATCACCGACCCCGGCACCAATGGCGCCGTCGACTCCCTGGGCCCAGACAGCCTCGCCGTACTGCAAGTGCTGAAAAACGGCAGCTACGTGGCCGCAGCCAGCGGCGCCGGCACCACCGTGCAGGGCCAGTACGGCACCTTGGTGATCCACGCCGACGGCAGCTACACCTACACGCCCAACGGCAGCCCGTCGAGCGTCGGCAAGGTGGATGTGTTCAGCTACCAGCTGGTACACCCCAACGGGCTCACCGCGTCGGCCAACCTCTACGTGCGCATCGACAGCCCGCAGGCCACGGAGGTCTGGAGCGACAGCAACCTCAGCGCCCCGGCCACGGTGGTGGATGCGGTCAACGATGTGGGCGCCAGCCATATCACCCTGGCCAACCGGGTCGACACCAGCAGCGCCACGCTCGGCTCGCTGACCCTGCCGCTGATCGGCTCGCGCTCGGCCACCTACACCACCACGGTGGCCACCGACACCACGGCCAACCTGCAGGTGGTGGTCAACTCCACCAACCTGCTGAGCCTGCTCAACGGCACCACCATCCAGTTGCTCAAGCTCAACACGACCACCGGCCAGTACGTGGTGGTGCAGACAGTGGGAGGTAGTTCGCTGATCAGCCTGCTCGGTGGTGGCGCCGGCTACACCTTCACCGGCCAGGGTGCGGGCACCTACCACATCGTGGTGACCGCCGGCGGCATCGGCCTGGCAAGCTCGATCACCACCAGCCTCAACACCACTACCACGCACCTGACCGACTACGTGGTCAGCAGCGCGACGGTGGCCAGCGGCAACCTGATTACCGACCCTTCCGGCACCGATATCCTGGGTTCGCCATTGACCGTGCTGAGCGTGCTGACCGCCGTCAACACCTTCACCATCCCCGGCTACAACGGAGTCAGCGTGGCCGGCCAGTACGGCACCCTGCTGGTGCATGCCGACGGCAGCTACACCTACACCCTCAACAGCGGGCTGACCTCGGCGGTAATCGGCCAGCACGACACCTTCACCTACGAGCTGACCCACCCCAACGGCACCACCGACACCGCCACCCTGACCATCAACCTGGACAACGCCGCCGGCCTCACCACCTTCTCCGCGCTGGTGGCCGACAGCGTCGATGACACCAGCGCAGTCGCCAGCGTCGCCGCTGCGGCAACCAGCGAGGTGATCGCCGGCACCGACGGCAACGACCACCTGGTCGGCAGCCAGGGCGGCCACATCACCCTGGAAGGCGGCGCGGGCAACGACATTCTCGAAGTGGTCGACCAGAACTTCGCCAGCGTCGACGGCGGCACCGGCACCGACACCCTGCTGTGGGGCGGCGGCGATGCCAGCATCGACCTGGCCAACCTGGCCGACCGTATCCACAACATCGAGATCATCGACCTCAACGACACCAGTGCGGTGGCCCTGACCCTCAACCTGGCCGACGTGGTGAAAATTACCGAAACCGGCTCCGACACCTTGATTATCAAGGGGGACGACAAGGATTCGGTGCACATGACCGATAGCTGGACACTGGTTGGTAACCAGGTTGCCGACGGAATCGACTATAACCAATACACGGCCCAGGAGGATCCGAGCCACCACTTGTGGGTACAGAACGGAATCCATGTCGTCTGAGGCCGCTGCATCCCGCCGGGCACACCGCCCGGCGGCAAGGACGATCAGCAGTAAGGGAATTTCGTGAAGCGAAGCAGTCCGCTGTCACCGTTGTGGCTGGGCGCCCTCGGGCTCCTGGCGTTGACCCTCCACCCGGTTGCCCTGGCAGCCGATGATATCGACCCAAGGCTGCGCAGCATCGGGCCGTCACTGCTACGTGACGCGCCCGACGCCATCCCCGCCCGGCCACCTGCCGTGCAGGCCGCCAGTGGCGGCGATCGGCTGGGGCTTTCCGAAGCGGTGTTGACCGCCGCGCAATGGCACCCGAGCATCGCCGAAGCCATCGGCAACCTGTACAAGCAAGGCGAGGGCATCAACGTGGCCCGCGCCGGTTACTACCCGCAGATCTCCGGTGGCATTCGCACCGGTTATGACACAGGCTACGGCGGCGACCGCAACAGCCAGGCGCTGAACCTGTCGCTCAAGCAGATGCTGTACGACTTCGGCAAGGTCGACAGCGCCGTCAATGCCGCCAAGGCCGCCGCCAACCGGGCCCAGGCCAATATCCTGCTGGTGGTCGACGACCTGGCCCGCGATACCGCCTACGCCTGGATCGAAACCCGCCGCTACGAGCAGTTGATGGTCATTGCCCGCGACCAGATCCGCGGCGTTGGCGACATCGCCGGCATGGCCCGCCAGCGCAGCGACATGGGCGCCAGCACGCGCTCCGACGTGGTGCAGGCCGAATCGCGTGTGGAAGGCGCCCGCGCCACCCTGGAGGAGTACCAGTCGCAATACGAACGCTGGCGTTCCACCCTGGCCGAACTGCTTGGCCGCGCGTCGCCCCCGGCACTGGCCGAAGCGCCGCCGCCCGAGCTGAACCAGGCCTGCAAACGGCCGGCCAATGGCGCCGACCGCTTGCCCGCGGTGCTGATGGCCCTGGCCCTGCGTGCCCAGTCCCAGGCCGAACTGGCCCAGGCCAAGGCCGAAGCCTATCCCACCGTGTCGCTGCAGCCGCAGGTCAACCACTACCTGGACAACGACTACAACCGCGATAACTCGCGGCTGGACCGTACCCAGGCCGGCATCTACCTGAACGTCGAGGTGCCGATCTACCAGGGCGGCGCCATCAGCGCGCGCAGCCGCGCCGCCGGTTACGCCCTGAGCTCCGCCGATTCCGCCGAAGATGCAGCGCGCCTGCAGGCGCGCCGCGGCTTGGCCGAGGCGGTGGCGCAAACGTCGGGCCTGGGGCGGCGCCTGAGTTCACTGGAAGCGCGCCAGACCAGCATCCAGGAAGCCCGGGAGCTGTATGGCCGGCAATACCTGGACCTGGGCACCCGGCCGCTGCTCGACCTGCTCAACGCCGAGCAGGAAATCTACCAGTCGCGCTTCGAGCTGGCCGGCACCCGTTCCGACCTGCTGCGCCTGGATGTCGACTGCCTGTACAACACCGGTGCCCTGCGGACCGCCTTCGGGCTGGAAGGGCGCAACCTGCAAGGGGTGGAGATCGAGCCATGAACGATACCGTCAACCTGCCCCAGGGCGGCCAGGCGCAGCAACCTGAACAAACGGTGGCCCACCGCCCGGACCTTGGCCCGTGGCTGGAAGTGATGCTGCAGGTCGCCCACCACTACCGCCTGGATGTCTCGCCCCAGCGCATTCGCCTGGCGGCAGCGGAAGACGCCCGGCCCCTGGATGAAATCCTCCGCCACATGGCCCGCCAGGCCGGGCTGACCCTGCGCTTCGTGCGCTTCGATGCCAAGGCGCTGCGCCAGTGGCGCACGCCGCTGGTACTGGAACTCGACGATGGCCAGCTGGCCGTGGTGGAGGCGGTGACCGAGGAAAACGAACTGGCCGTGGTGTTCGCCGGCGACCAGGGGCTGACCTCGCGCCTGCCGCGCAGCGAGCTCGAAGGGCGCATCAACCGCGTGGCGCTGATGCGCCCTGCCCGCCCCCTGCGCGACGTGCGCACCGACGACTACACCGCACCCTACGACCGCCACTGGTTCACCCGTATCGTGCTGCGCGACCTGCGCCCGTATGGCCAGGTGATGGTGGCCTCGCTGGTGGCCAACGTGCTGGCCCTGGCCGGGGTGCTGTTCTCGATGCAAGTGTACGACCGGGTAATTCCGGCTGAGTCGTTGCCCACCCTGTACGTGCTGTTCGGCGGGGTGGTGCTGGCGCTGGTGTTTGATTTCAGCATGCGCCTGTTGCGCCTGAAGGTCACCGACCTGCTCGGCAAGCGCGCCGACCTGCGGGTGTCCGACCTGGTTTATGGCCACGCCCTGCGCCTGCGCAATTCGGCGCGGCCAAAGTCCACCGGCTCGTTCATCTCGCAGCTGCGCGAGCTGGAATCGATCCGCGACCTGATTACCTCCAGCACCGCCACGGCGCTGGCGGACCTGCCGTTCTTCCTGTTGTTCCTGTTCGTGTTCTGGCTGATCGGCGGCGTGCTGGTGTTCATTCCGCTGGTGGCGCTGCTGGCCATGGTGCTTCCAGGGCTGCTCGCCCAGCGGCGCCTGGCGGTGCTGGCCAATGCCTCGATGCGCGAGTCGTCGCTGCGCAACGCCATGCTGGTGGAGAGCATCCAGGGCCTGGACGAGATCAAGGCACTACAGGCCGAGGCCCGTTTCGAGCGCCAGTGGAACCAATACAACGCCGCCTGCGCCCACACCAACCTGCGCCTGCGTACCCTCACCAACGGCCTGGTGACCTGGACCCAGAACGTGCAGGGCGCGGTGTTCGCTGTGGTGATCGTGATTGGCGCGCCGATGGTGATTGCCGGCGACCTCACCACCGGTAGCCTGGTGGCCGCCTCGATGCTGTCGTCGCGCATGATGGCGCCGCTGGCGCAGTTGACCCACGTGCTGACCCGCTGGCAGCAGGCCAAGGTGGCGCTGCAGGGCCTGGACAAGCTGATGCAGGCGCCCGTCGACCACCCCGAGGGCGAGGCCCGTGTGCACCTGCCAGCCATCCGCGGCGAATACCTGCTGCGCCAGGCGCACTTTCGCTACAGCCCCGAGGCCCCACCGGTGCTGAGCATCGGCCAGCTGGCCATCCAGCCGGGCGAGCGCATTGCCGTGCTCGGGCGCAACGGCGCCGGCAAGTCGACCCTGCTGCAGGCCCTGGGCGGGGCCATGGACCTGGCCCAGGGCGAGGTCAGCCTGGACGGTATCGCCATGGACCACCTCGACCCCGCCGACCTGCGCCGCGACGTCGGTTTGCTGGCGCAGTACGCCCGGCTGTTCCACGGCACCCTGCGGGAAAACCTCACCCTCGGTGCCGGCCAGGCCAGCGACCAGGAACTGGTGGCGGCATTGGCCGCCACCGGCGCGCTGGAATTCGTCCGCCGCCTGCCCAAGGGCCTCGACCACCTGATTCTCGAAGGTGGCCAGGGCCTTTCCGGCGGCCAGCGCCAGGCCCTGGTGCTGTCGCGCCTGCTGGTGCGCCAGCCGCAGGTGCTGTTGCTCGACGAACCCACCGCCTCGCTGGACGACACCACCGAGCGCAAGCTGCTGGATAACCTCGACCGCTTCTGCCAGGGCCGTACCCTGGTGATCGCCACCCACCGCCTCAGCGTGCTGCAGCGGGTACAGCGCATCATCGTGCTGGACGGCGGGCGTATCGTCATCGACGACCAGCGCGACGCCGCCCTGGCCAAGTTGCAAGGAGTGCAGGCATGAGCCAACACGAACTCCCCGCGTCCTACCTGGACGGCCAGGATGAGCAGGCCGTGCTGCGCGCCGGGCGCATCATCACGATCTGCGCGGCGATGCTTGCCGCGTTCCTGGCCTGGGCTGCCTGGTTCGAGGTCACCGAGGTGTCCACTGGCACCGGCAAGGTGATCCCCAGTTCACGGGAGCAGGTGATCCAGTCGTTCGAGGGCGGCATCGTTGCTGAAATGAACGTGGCCGAAGGCGACCTGGTCGAGCGCGGTCAGGTGCTGGCCCAGCTCGACCCGACCAAAACCGCCTCCAGCGTGGGCGAAAGCGAGGCCAAGTACCGTGCAGCCAAGGCCAGCGTGGCCCGCCTGCGCGCCGAGGTCACCGGCAAGCCGCTGAGTTTCCCCGAAAGCCTGAAGGACTCCCCCGAGCTGATCGACGCCGAAACGGCCCTGTACCAAACCCGCCGTCGCGGCCTGGAGCAGACCTTGGCCGGTATCGAGGACTCCCTGCGCCTGGTGCGTGCGGAGCTGAAGATCACCGAGAACCTGGCCAAGATGGGGGCGTCCAGCCGGGTGGAGGTGATTCGCCTGAACCGCCAGCGTTCGGAGCTGGAACTCAAGGCCAACGAGGCCCGCTCCGAGTACCTGGTGCGGGCGCGCGAGGAGCTGGCCAAGGCCAGCGCCGAGGCCGACAGTTTGTCGGAAGTGATTCGCGGGCGCAGCGATTCGCTGACGCGCCTGACCCTGCGCTCGCCGGTACGCGGCATCGTCAAGGACATCGAGGTCAACACCTTGGGCGGCGTGGTACAGCCCGGCGGCCAGGTGATGAAGATCGTGCCGCTGGACGAACGGTTGCTGGTGGAAACCCGCATCGCACCGCGGGACATCGCCTTCATCCACCCCGACCAGGCGGCCAAGGTGAAGATCAGTGCCTATGACTATTCGGTGTACGGCGGGCTCGAAGGCAAGGTGGTGGGCATTTCGCCAGACACCCTGCAGGACGAGGTGAAGCCGGAGATCTATTACTACCGGGTGTTCATCCGCACCGAGCAGGACAGCCTGCAGAACAAGGCTGGCAAGCACTTTGCGATCGTGCCGGGGATGGTGGCGACGGTGGATATCCGCACCGGCGAGAAGACCATTCTCGATTACCTGATCAAGCCCCTGAACCGCGCCCGCGAGGCCTTGCGCGAGCGTTGACCCCTGAGCGCCGCTTAGGCGCCGCATCGCGAGCTACGCTCGCTCCTACCTGAGCTGCATCCATCCTGTAGGAGCGAGCAAAGCTCGCGATGCACAGCGCTAGCGGTGCCAACACAATCAAGCTAAAGCGCAGGCGATCCAGGCCGATAACCCGTTATCCCCTGTTTCCCACGAAGGTCACCATGGCCACGCAAAATGCCCGCGCGGACTCGTTGTCCCTGCTACTGTTCACCCTGCGCAGCGGCAAGCTGATGGCAATCAACCTGCTCAAGGTCAGTGAAATCATCCCCTGCCCGCCGCTGACCAAACTGCCCGAATCGCACCCGCACGTAAAAGGCGTAGCCACCCTGCGCGGTAATTCGCTGTCGGTGATCGACCTGTCCCGGGCCATCGGCGAACGCCCACTGGAAGACCCACAGGGCGGCTGCCTGATCGTCACCGAGATCAGCCGCTCGCGCCAGGGCCTGCACGTGCAGGCCGTGAGCCGCATCGTCCATTGCCTGAGCACCGACATCAAACCGCCGCCGTTCGGCTCCGGCAACCGCTCGTTCATCACCGGCGTCACCCGGGTGGACAACACCCTGGTGCAGGTGCTGGACATCGAAAAAGTCATCCACGGCATCGCCACGCCCGAACCCGAGCCGAACCCCGGTGAACTCAGCGAGGAAGACGCAAGCCTGCTCGCTGCTGCCAACATCCTGGTGGTCGACGACAGCCAGGTGGCGCTGCAACAGTCGGTGCACACCCTGCGCAACCTCGGCATCGATTGCCACACAGCGCGCAGCGCCAAGGATGCGATCAACGTGCTGCTGGAGCTGCAGGGCAGCCCCCAGGAGATCAATATCATCGTCTCCGACATCGAGATGTCCGAGATGGACGGCTACGCCTTCACCCGCACCCTGCGCGAAACCCCCGACTTCCAGCACCTCTACGTGCTGCTGCACACCTCGCTGGACAGCGCGATGAGCAGCGAAAAAGCCAAGCTCGCCGGGGCCAACGCCATCCTTACCAAATTCTCCTCACCCGACCTCACCGACTGCCTGGTGACTGCCGCCCGCACCGTGGTGTTTGCCGAGCGCTGAAGAGCGTGTTGTTATATTCAGCGACAAACTCCCTGGCTTGCCGCCAGGGATGACTCGGGCATAATTCGCGCCCCTCGGATAAATTCCCGGAACCGCGTATGAAGTTTCTTAGCTCCCTCCTGATCGCCTGCGCACTGTTCAGCGGTGCCGCCCAGGCTTCCAGCAGCCAGGCCTGGAACGAGCAGCGCCAGCAGATGCTCAAGGCCTGCCTGGCCGCCAGCCAGTTCAAGGACGCCCACGCCCGTGGCAAGCCTGCCGAGTTCGATGACCAGGTGGGTTTCAGCGCCCTGCTGATTGAAGGCGTGTATCCGCAAAAGCACATGCAGCAGCGCACTGGCACCGAGCTGTGCCTGTATGACCGTCAACAGCAGCATGCGTACGTCAGCGAATGGAACCCGGGCGCCCAGTGAACGACAGCCTGCGGTTTGCCTGTACCGGTTGTGGAAAGTGCTGTACCGGCCACCATGTGCCGCTGACCCTGGACGAAGCTCGCCAGTGGGCAGCTGCCGGTGGCCAGGTGGTGGTGCTGATCGAAGGCTGCGTGGCCGATGGGCCGGGCATGCCGCCAGCGCAGCGCGAGCACGTGCTGCGCCGCTCGCACCCGGTGCCCTGCGGCCAGGGTGAAATCCGTGTGTCGGTGACATTCGCGGCGTTCAACCCCGGTCGTTGCCGCAACCTTGACGACAACGACCTGTGCCGGATCTATGAGAACCGGCCGTTGGTGTGCCGTATCTACCCGGTGGAGATCAACCCGCATATTCCGCTACGGCCCGAGAACAAGGATTGCCCGCCCGAGGCTTGGGAGCAGGGGCCTGAGTTGATTCATGGGGCAATCCCAGTGGACCCGGCCCTGGCGGCGCTGGTGCAGGCCTCACGCCAGGCCGATCGGGATGACATTGCGGCCAAGGTTGCCGTTTGCCAGGCACTGGGGATGACCACCAGTGCGTTGAAGGGCGACGGGTTTACCGCTTACCTGCCGGACATGTCGGCTTTTGCTGCGGCATTGGCCCAAGTTTCGGTGGGGGCAGAGGGTAGCTGGACGCTGCATGTGGAGCGGCCTGAGTTGATTGGCGATTTGCGGGGGCTGGAGTTGAGAACCACCGCTGAGGCGCCGGTTTTTTATGCGTTCATTGGGTTTTAGGTAGGCCGCAGCGGTGCATGCCTTGAGGTTTGCGGTGGCGCGCAAATCGAGCGCCGCCCGCGCGGCGCATCGCAGGCAAGCCTGCTCCTACATTTATCTCGGGCCAGTCACCCAGGGGCCGCGCGCGGTGGCCACATGAAAACTGGCCCGAAACAGATGTAGGAGCAGGCTTGCCTGCGATGCGCCGCGCGGGCGGCGCTCGATTTCAAACCCAACCAACCTCTCAAGGCGAACACCCTTCAGGCGCCGCGATTCAAGCCCAGTTCCATGTCATTGATCAGCGCCTTGGCCATGGCACTGAGAATCCGCGCCGCACTGCCAGCAACCAGGTTGCCCTCCATCTCCGCCTCTTCGCTCAGATGCCGGATACAACCGAGCAACACCGACAATTCATCGAACGCATGATCGAGCGGGATGCCCGGCTGGACGGCGTACAGGTCGAGAAACGTCTCCTTGCCAGCCGTGCTCCAGGCTTTCAGGTTATTACCCATGGCCAGCCTCCAGCGCACGCATATGGTCGGACAACGCATGCAGCAGCTCGGTGAGGATACCTATGTTTTCCAACACGGTGTTGCGCTGGTCATCGGCTTCGAGGCTGACGAACAGGTCGCAGGTTTTGGACAGGTTGTCCATCAGCGAGATGAGGTGAGACTTGGCGTCTTCGAGGATTAGGTCGGCGATGATGGTGACGTAGGGGATAGGGAATGAGGGTGGTGGGTCGGGTACGATCTTCTTCATGATTGAATCTCGATTGGGGATTTTCAGGGCATCGACCACCTGTCTCTTTCTCACGGATAGGGTGGCAGCCGTACGCGAGGTGAGAAAACCGCGCCCCACTCACCGCGGCCAGACCGAAGTCTCACGCGCACGGCTGCCATAACGAAAGGCATGTTCGAGGGTCTACCGCAGCTTTCTCACGGCCGCTCGCCGTTGTTGGCGAACCATGAAGTTATCGCTGAAACAGTTCCCTGAATATCAGACGCCATCCGACAGAGTTCGTAGGATATTTCGTCATGGCCTGGGTCTTGAAGCGTTTGGTTTTAGATTCGGAATGTTCGTACAGGTGCATGCCTTGAGGTTTGTGGCGGCGCTCGATTTCAAACCCAACCAACCTCTCAAGGCGAACACCCCGCATCCGCCCAGAACCCAACCTGTCACCGCTGTCAGCCAGCCGTCACGCTCCCGACCCGTTCAAACCGCTATAAGCTTGCAATACACCCCTCCATCCCCCATGGCCAAGGTCCCCGCACCGATGCGACGTCCATCCCGCCCCCTCCTTCTCGCCGGCCTCACCCTGCTCGCCCTGGCAGCCCTGGGCGTGTGGTACGGCCAGCGCCGGGAGGCACCCGCCAACCATGCGCAAACCGCCATCCCGGTGCGCGTGGTCAGCGTCGCCCAACAGGACGTCCCGCGCTTCGCCAGCGCCATCGGCTCGGTGCTGTCACTGCACAGCGTCGACGTGCGCCCACAGGTCGAAGGCGTGCTCACCCAGGTGCTGGTCAAGGAAGGCCAGTGGGTCAAGGAAGGCGACCTGCTCGCCACCCTCGACGACCGCGCCATTCGCGCCCAACTCGACCAAGCCCAGGCCCAGCTCGGCCAGAGCCAGGCGCAAATCCAGGTGGCCGGGGTCGACCTCAAGCGCTACCGCCTGCTCAGCACCGACGACGGCGTGTCAAAACAGACCCTCGACCAACAACAAGCCCTGGTGAACCAGCTGCAGGCCACGGTCAAGGGCAACCAGGCCGCCATCGCCAATGCCCAGGTGCAACTCTCGTACACGCAAATCCGCTCCCCCGTGACCGGCCGCGTGGGCATTCGCAATGTCGACCCCGGCAACCTGGTGCGCACCAGCGACACCCAAGGCCTGTTCAGCGTTACCCAGATCGACCCCATCGCCATCGAGTTCGCCCTGCCGCAACAGATGCTGCCCACCCTGCAAACCCTGCTAAAAGCCCCCACCCCAGCGCTGGTGCAGGCCTACATGGACGCCGACGGCGAGCGCAACCTGCTTGGCGAAGGCCACCTGGCGCTGATCGACAACCAGATTTCCGCCACCACCGGCACGGTGCGGGTAAAAGCCGAGTTCGACAACAAGGACGGCCGCCTGTGGCCCGGCCAGCTGGTCACCATTCGCCTGCGCACCGCCGTCGAGGAAAACGCCCTGGTAGTGCCGCCACCGGTGGTGCAACGCGGCATCGACGGGCACTTCGTGTACCGCCTGGACGGCGACAAGGTGACCAGCGTGCCAGTCAAGGTGATCTACCAGGACAGCGACCAAACCATCATCGCCGGGGTCAAGCCCGGTGAACGCCTGGTGCTCGACGGCCAGTCGCGGCTCAAGCCCGGCGCCCGGGTTGAGGTAGCGCCCGACGCCCCGGCGCCTGCGCAAATGGCCGATGGCGGGAACCAGCCATGAACAGCCGCAACGGCGTTTCCGCCTGGTGCATCGACCACCCCATCGCCACCCTGCTACTGACTTTCGCCCTGGTGCTGCTGGGCGCCATCGCCTTCCCGCGCCTGCCGGTGGCGCCGCTGCCGGAAGCCGACTTCCCGACCATTCAGGTCACCGCCGCCCTGCCCGGCGCCAGCCCGGAAACCATGGCCTCGTCGGTGGCAACGCCCCTGGAGGTGCAGTTCAGCGCCATCCCCGGCATGACCCAGATGACCAGCAGCAGCGCCCTGGGCTCGACCACGCTGATTCTGCAGTTCACCCTCGACAAGAACATCGACACCGCCGCCCAGGAAGTACAAGCGGCGATCAACACCGCCACCGCGCGCCTGCCCCAGGACCTGCCCAACCCGCCCACCTGGCGCAAGGTCAACCCGGCTGACAGCCCGGTGCTGATCCTCACCGTCAGTTCCGCGCAAATGCCCGGCAACGACCTCAGCGACTACGCCGAAACCTTGCTGGCGCGCCAGCTCAGCCAGATCGACGGGGTTGGCCTGATCAACATCACCGGCCAGCTGCGCCCGGCCATTCGCGTGCAGGCGCAGCCTGAAAAACTAGCCGCCATCGGCCTGACCCTGGCCGACGTGCGCCTGGCCATCCAGCAAACCAGCCTGAACCTGGCCAAGGGCGCGCTGTATGGCGAGCACAGCGTGTCGACCATCGCGGCCAACGACCAGCTGTTCCACCCCGAAGACTACGCCCAGCTGATCGTCTCGTACCGCAACGGCGCACCGGTGCACCTCAAGGACGTGGCCAAGGTCATCAACGGCGCCGAGAACGCCTACGTCAAGGCCTGGTCGGGCGACCAGCAGGGGTTGAACCTGGTGGTGTTCCGCCAGCCCGGGGCGAATATCGTCGACACCGTCGACCGGGTGCTGGACGCCCTGCCCAGGCTGCAGGAAATGCTCCCGGCTTCGGTCGAGGTGTCGGTGCTGCAGGACCGTACCCAAACCATCCGCGCCTCCCTGCACGAGGTGGAACTGACCCTGATGATCGCCGTGGCCCTGGTGATCGGGGTGATGGCGCTGTTCCTGCGCCAGTGGTCGGCAACCCTGGTGGTGTCCAGCGTGCTTGGCGTCTCGCTGATCGCCAGTTGCGCGCTGATGTACGTGCTGGGTTTCAGCCTGAACAACCTGACCTTGGTGGCCATCGTCATCGCCGTGGGCTTCGTGGTCGACGACGCCATCGTCGTGGTGGAGAACATCCACCGCCACCTGGAAGCCGGCGACGACAGCCGCACCGCGGCGCTCAAGGGCGCCGGCGAGATCGGCTTCACCGTGGTGTCGATCAGCTTCTCGCTGATCGCCGCGTTCATCCCGCTGCTGTTCATGGGCGGCGTGGTCGGCCGGCTGTTCAAGGAATTCGCCCTCACCGCCACCTCCACCATCCTGATTTCGGTGGTGGTATCGCTGACCCTGGCTCCCACCCTGTGCGCGCTGTTCATGCGCCGGCCACCGGGTGAACACCAAGGCGGCTTCGGTGAGCGCCTGCTGAAACGGTACGAAAAAGGCCTGGACCGTGCCCTTGCCCACCGCCGCCTGACCCTCGGTGTGTTCGGCCTGACCCTGGCCCTGGCGGTGGCCGGCTACATTGGCATCCCCAAAGGCTTCTTCCCGCTGCAAGACACAGGCTTCATCCTGGGCACCACCGAGGCGGCGGCGGACGTGTCGTATCCGGCCATGGTCGAGAAGCACCTGGCGCTGGCCAAGATCATCGGTGACGACCCGGCGGTGCGCGCCTATTCCCACTCAGTGGGCGTCACCGGCAGCAACCAGACCATCGCCAACGGCCGCTTCTGGATTTCCCTCAAGCCCCCTGGCGAGCGCGATGTCACCGCCAGCGAGCTGATCGACCGGCTGCGGCCGAAACTGGCCCAGGTGCCGGGCATTGTCCTGTACATGCGCGCCGGGCAAGACATCAACCTCAGCTCCGGCCCGTCGCGCACCCAGTACCAGTACGTGCTCAAGAGCAACGACGGCGTGGCGCTGAACCTGTGGACCCAGCGCCTGACCGAGCGCCTGCGGGAAAACCCAGCCTTTCGTGACTTGTCCAACGACCTGCAGCTGGGCGCCAGCGTCACCCGCATCGACATCGACCGCCAGGCGGCGGCGCGCTTCGGCCTGACCACCACCGACGTCGACCAGGCGCTGTACGACGCCTTCGGCCAGCGCCAGATCAGCGAATTCCAGACCGAAACCAACCAGTACAAGGTGATCCTGGAGCTGGACGCCCAGCAGCGCGGCAAGGCCGAGAGCCTGAACTTCTTCTACCTGCGCTCGCCGCTAACCAACGAGATGGTGCCACTGTCGGCCCTGGCGCATGTTGCGCCGCCCAGCACCGGGCCGCTGTCGATCAGCCACGACGGGCTGTTCCCGGCGGCCAACCTGTCGTTCAACCTGGCCCCCGGCGTGGCCCTGGGCGATGCGGTGCAAATCCTTGAGCGCACCCAGCGCGAACTGGGCATGCCCAACTCGATCAGCGGCAACTTCCAGGGCGCGGCCCAGGCCTTCCAGAGTTCGCTGTCGAGCCAGCCATGGCTGATCCTGGCCGCGCTGGTGGCGGTGTACATCATCCTCGGCGTGCTCTACGAGAGCTTCGTGCACCCGCTGACGATCATTTCCACCCTGCCCTCGGCGGGCCTGGGCGCGCTGATTCTGCTCTGGGGCATGGGCCAGGACTTCAGCATCATGGGCCTGATCGGGGTGGTGCTGCTGATCGGCATCGTCAAGAAAAACGGCATCCTGCTGATCGACTTCGCCCTGGAAGCCCAGCGCCACCAGGGCATGACGCCCGAGCAGGCGATCCGCCAGGCGTGCCTGACGCGCTTCCGGCCGATCATCATGACCACCCTCGCCGCCCTGCTGGGCGCGGTGCCGCTGATGTTCGGCTTCGGCGCAGGCGCCGAGCTGCGCCAACCGCTGGGCATTGCCGTGGTGGGCGGGCTGCTGGTGAGCCAGGCGCTGACGCTGTTCACCACCCCGGTCATATACTTGGCCCTGGAGCGCCTGTTCCACCGCCGCCAGGCTGCCCGTGCGGCGGCGCCCAGTGCCAGTTAGGACAAGACCATGCGTGTGCTGATCATCGAAGACGAAGAAAAAACCGCCGACTACCTGCATCGCGGCCTCACCGAGCAGGGCTTTACCGTGGACCTGGCGCGCGATGGCATCGACGGCCTGCACCTGGCGCTTGAGGGCGACTACGCGGTGATCGTGCTCGACGTGATGCTGCCTGGCCTGGACGGCTACGGCGTGCTGCGTGCGCTACGGGCGCGCAAGCAGACGCCGGTGATCATGCTCACCGCCCGCGAGCGCGTGGAGGACCGTATCCACGGCCTGCGCGAAGGCGCCGACGACTACCTGGGCAAGCCGTTCTCGTTCCTGGAACTGGTGGCCCGGCTGCAGGCCCTGACCCGGCGCAGCAGCAGCCACGAACCGCTGCAGATCCAGGTGGGCGACCTGTGGATCGACCTGATGGCACGCAAGGCCAGCCGCAGCGGCCAGCGCCTGGAGCTGACCGCCAAGGAGTTCTCGCTGCTCAGCGTGCTGGCCCGGCGCCAGGGCGAAATCCTCTCCAAGACCGCCATCGCCGAGCTGGTGTGGGACATCAACTTCGACAGCGACGCCAATGTCGTCGAAGTGGCCATCAAGCGCCTGCGTGCCAAGCTCGACGGGCCGTTCGACAACAAGTTGCTGCACACCATTCGAGGCATGGGCTATGTCCTGGAAAACCGTGCCGATTAATTCCATTGCCCTGCGCCTGTCGGCGCTGTTCATCCTGGTGGCGCTGGCGGTGTTCGTACTGATTGGCTCGGCGTTGTACCGCCAGGTCGACCGCAGCCTCGACCTGCTGCCCGAGGCCGAGCTGGATGCGCGCTTCAGCGTGCTCGAATCCACCCTCAACCGCTTCGGCACCCCCGAGCATTGGGCCAAGATCAACAACAAGCTCAACCTGCTCAGCGAGGAAGACAAGCGCATTCGCTTCTGGGTGGTCAGCAGCAACCCGGCCTACGAATACGGCCACCCCAGCGAACTGGTGCGCGCCTTTGGCGAAGGCCCGCAAGGCATGCGCGACCTGCGCCTGCCCGACCGGCCCTACCCGTACAAGGTGCTGGTCAGCGAGCTGCCGGCTCTGGGCGAGCGCCCGCCGCTGCGCTTTCTGATCGGCATCGACACCGAAACGTTCTGGCAGGCCCAGCACAGCCTGCTGGTGGCCATCGTCAGCCTTGCCGTGCTCGGCGTGCTGCTGGCCTCGGTGCTGGGTTACTGGGTGGCGCGCATTGGCCTGCGCCCGTTGCTGGCGCTGTCGGTGGAAGCCCAGGCGCTGGCCCCGCCACGCCTGGACGGGCGCCTGCAAACGGTGAACCTGGCGCCGGAACTGGCGCAGTTCGCCGGTGCCTTCAATGCCGCGCTGGACCGCGTGAGCCAAGCCTATTCGCGGCTGGAGGCATTCAACGCCGACGTTGCCCACGAACTGCGCTCGCCGCTGACCAACCTGATCGGCCAAACCCAGGTGGCCCTCACCCGGGGGCGCAGCGCCGAGCATTACTTCGAGGTGCTGCAATCGAACCTTGAGGAGCTGGAGCGCCTGCGCAGCATCATCAACGACATGCTGTTCCTGGCCAACGCCGACCAAGGCAGCAAGGCCACGGCGCTGACCCAGGCGTCACTGGCCGAGGAAGTGGCCACCACCCTGGACTACCTGGACTACATTCTCGAAGACGCCCAGGTCAGGGTCAGCGTCAGCGGCGATGCCCAGGCGCCGATCGAAAAGGCCCAGCTGCGCCGGGCGCTGATCAACCTGCTGAACAATGCCGTGCAGCACACCGCGCCCAACCAGGTGATTCGCGTGCAGATCGAGGCGGCGCCGGAGCAGGTCAGCATTGCCGTCAGCAACCCGGGGCCGGCCATCGATGAGGCGCACCTGCCGCTGCTGTTCGAGCGCTTCTACCGCGTGGATGCGGCGCGCAGCAACAGCGGCGGCGGCAACCATGGGCTGGGGCTGGCGATCGTCAAGGCGATTGCCGTGATGCATGGCGGCGAAGTGTTCGTGCGCAGCGGCGCTGGGGCCAATACCTTTGGTATCCGCCTGCCGGCAAGCGCCCTGTAGGAGCGACCGGAGGTCGCGATCGGGACGCGCAGCGGCCCGCTTCTGTGCTTTAGCGAACATTGCTGGGGCTGCACGGCAGCCCATCGCGACCTACGGTCGCTCCTACCCGGGTGTGACCTGAGCCATCCTTACCTTTTGCGCAACAGTGCTTATCGCCAAAGAGGCTGTTTCCGCAGCACTTAACGGACTAACTTTAGCCCTGTCCTCATTCACACTTGCCTGCGCAAGAAGGTAGTTTCAAATGTCCAACAGTATGGGTATTGCCAGCGTTTTCGTCCTGTCGTCCCTGTTGTTGTCGCCCCTGGCCATGGCCGAAGAATCCCCGGCGTTCGTTGCCCGTAACGCAGAACTTGCCGCCGTTCATCAGGAATCGCGCGACGCTATCGCACACAAGGCCGACGCTGGCAAAGATGCAGAACAGACTGCTTCGAAAGTCGCCAGCGACGCCAATGCCGACAGCTGATCGCACGCCGCTCCCGCTCCGTTTTTCCCTTGGCTACGCCATGGGCACCGTCGGTGCCGTTATGTTAGCCTTTTAAAGCCGCTGCCGATCAGCGGCTTTTTTTATGTGCCTTAACTCTCAGCCCGGCTGTACGTTCACCCATAAGAAAGCTGCACATTCAAAAATAAAAACTGCCCCACCGTCAGACCAAAGGAGCTAGTACCGGTGCCTTCCGCGTTCCGTTTTACCCCGCTGTTCATTGCGTTGACTGCAACGATCCCGTTCGCCGCCCAGGCAGATGAAGACAAGGCTGATGGCTTCATCGAAGGTTCGTCCCTCAACCTGCATTTTCGTAATGCCTACTTCAACCGCGACAGCCACAACCCCGGCGCCCGCGATACCCGCGAGTGGGGCCAGGGCGCAGTCGCACGCTTCGAGTCGGGTTACACCGCGGGCACCGTCGGCTTCGGCATCGACGCCCACGGCATCCTGGGCCTGAAACTCGACGGCGGTGGCGGCCATGCCGGCACCAGCATCCTGCCTGAGCACATCAAGGACGACGGCGAACTGGGCGCAGCCCCGCATTCGTTCTCTACCGCAGGCGCGGCGGTGAAGCTCAAGGCCTTCGACACCGAACTCAAGGCCGGTGACCTGTTCCTCACCAACCCGGTCATCGCCGGGGGTGAAACCCGCATGCTGCCGCAGACCTTCCGCGGCGTAAGCCTGACCAACCACAGCATCGACGGGCTGCTGCTCGAAGGTGGCCAGGTCAGTTTCACCCACCCCTACAACCAGAGTGGCCACCGCCGTATCGACACCTACTACGGCAGCCTGGACGAGCACGAAAAGAGCAAGCACCTGAGCTGGGCGGGCGCCTCGTGGAGCGGCACCGAGAACGTCACCACCAACCTGTATGCCGCCGAGCTCAAGGACATCTGGAACCAGTACTACGCTGACTTCGACTACACCTACGTGGTCAACGACCTGGTCAGCCTGAACCCGGGCGTGCACTTCTACCACACCCAGGACACCGGCCGGGCGCTGCTGGGCAAGATCGACAACAACACCTACAGCCTGCACTTCACGGTCAATGCCGGTTACCACAGCATCACCGCCGCCTACCAGCGGGTCAACGGCAACACGCCGTTCGACTACATCAACCTGGGCGACAGCATTTACCTGGACAACTCGCGCATGTACTCGGACTTCAACGCGCCGAACGAGCGTTCGTGGAAGCTGCAGTACGAGTACAACTTCGCCGGTCTCGGCATTCCGGGCCTGAGCAGCAGCCTGTCGTACTCGCGCGGTGAGGCAGACCTGACCAAGGCCAGCCAGGACAACACCCATTACAGCTACTACAGCGCCGATGGCAAGAACGCCATGCACTGGGAGCGCGACCTGGACGTGAAATACGTGTTCCAGGAAGGCGACCTGAAAGACCTGGCCGTGCAAGTGCGCTATGCCACCCACCGCGGCAGCCAAGGCTACGCCGCCATCGATGGCTCCAGCGACAACGACGAAGTGCGGGTGATCGTCGATTACCCACTGAACATCTTCTGATCCCCGCTGTAGAGCCTTTGTAGGAGCGGGCTTGCCCCGCGAACAGCGGCAGCGCCGGTGCCAAGCCTCGGGTTGCCTGCTTCGCGGGGCAAGCCCGCTCCTACAATGCGATGGGTAGGCCCCATACGATTCCGTCGGACAAATCTTGTCCGACAATCCGCGCTTCCCTAAAATGTCGCCCGCCGAAAATGGCCCTGCCTCAGCAGTAGCGCGCATGCCCACTTCAACCTCGCGTTTCGCACTCTACAGGTCGCACCCCGAGCTGTTCCTCAACCTGGGCAGTTGCCTTGCCGTGCTCGCCATCGTGGCCATCGTCAGCTATTTGCTGGGCCGCGAGCGCGATAATGTCGAACAGTCGGCCATACGGTCGTCCGGCAATATCGTGCAGCTGATCGAAAGCGACATCCTGCGCAACGTCGAGCTCTACGACCAATCCCTGCGCGGGCTGATCTGGGCAGTGCAGCACCCGGAGCTGCTGCAGGTCAGGCCACGCCTGCGCCAGCAGATCCTGTTCAACCAGACCTTCGCCGCCCCGGTGCGCGGTGACATCCTCTGGCTCGACGCCAACGGCGATGTGGTGGGCGATTCGATCAGCGTGAAACCGCGCCAGGCCAATTTTGCCGATACCGAGGCATTTCGCGCCCACCGCCACAACCCGGGGCTGGGCCTGTTCATCAGCCCGCCATTCAAGGCGCGCCTGGGCAACCTGGACTGGTGCATCAGCTTCAGCCGGCGCATACCGGGGGCAGACGGCAGTTTCGCAGGCCTTGCCGCCGGTGCCCTGCGCCTGTCCTATTTCAACGAGCTGTTCCAGCGCCTGGACATTGGCGAGGAAAGCAGCATCAACCTGCTCAACACCGACGGCCAACTGCTGGCCCGGCAACCCACCCGCAGCCAGGACCCGCTGATCGGCACCAATTTCGCCGACCGCCCCAACTTCAAGCGCATCCTGGGCGAGCGCAGCGGCAGCTTCACCGCCCGCTCCAGCATCTATGGCACCCAACGCATGTACACCTTCGCCCGGGTGGCCGACCTGCCGCTGATCGTGCTGGTGGTGCACTCGGCCGATGAGGTGTTCCAGTCGTGGCGGCGCACGGCCATTGTGGTCAGTGCCGCCACCGGCACGCTCTGCATCGGTATCCTCTGGCTGACGTTGCTGCTGGGCCGCGAGCTGCGCCGCCGCCACGAAGCCGAGCAAGGCCTGGAAGCACTGGCCGCCACCGACAGCCTGACCGGGCTGGCCAACCGCCGCCGCCTCGACCAGGTGCTGCGCCAGGAATGGTCACGCGCCCAGCGCAATCGCAAGCCGCTGGCGGTACTGATGGTGGATGTGGATCACTTCAAGGCGTTCAACCAGCGCCACGGCCATGCCGGAGGCGACCATGCCCTGCGCGAGGTGGCCAAGGCCATGGAGCAGTGCATACGCCGGCCTGCGGACCTGGCGGCACGCTATGGCGGGGAGGAGTTTCAGGTAGTGCTGCCAGAAACCGAACAGCACGGTGCAGCCATGTTGGCCGAGCGCATTCGCGCAAGGGTGGAAGCCTTGGCGCCGTTTGCCGACGATGCCCACTCGGTGACGGTGAGCATCGGCATCGGCGTTTACACCCCCGGCACCCAGCAGGACCTTTCACGGCTACTGGGCGCCGCGGATGAAGCGCTCTACCGGGCCAAGGCCAATGGCCGCAACCAGGTAGAGGGGCCGCTGGCCTAGGACTGGGTGCGGGCCGCGTTACGCAGCGCCTTGACCTGGTCGTGGTTGCGCTGCACGCCTTGCAGCTGTTTTTCCACCAGTGCATAGCTGCTGTCGCTGGCCATGCGGCCCAGCTTCACCAGCTTCTCGCGGGCTTCCTTGTAGGCTTTCAGGGCATGGTCTTCACCACGCTCCACTTCGTTGAGCACCGCTTCTTCGTCCTTGCCGGTAACCATCGACTTCAGGTTCACCCAGCCACGGTGCAGGTCACCGCTGATGCTGGTGGTGGTTTCCGGGTCGCCGCCCAGGCGGCGCACTTCGCTTTGCAGCTCAGCGGCTGCGTTGGCGCATTCGCCGGCGCGCTGGACGAAGAACGCCTTGAGGCTGGGGTTCTTCACGTCATCGGCCGACGCCTTGAAGCCCTTTTCGCCGTCCTTGCTGTACTCGATCAGGTCGTTGAGTACGTCGATTACGTCTTTGTTGGGGTTGCTCATGGCACAGACTCCTAGGCAGGTGATAGTCATCTGTAATGGAGCAGCCTTCGTGCCAGGCCTGTAGTTTTCAATAATTCTTTAAAAAACAATTATTTATAAAAAGTCTAACGAACACCGGAAGCGGTGTTATGCATGATTACCGCTTGGGTGCCCGTGCAGATTGCAGTATGGTCGGCGCTCATTCACTGCCAGGGCTGCGCGATGAAACCGGAAATGCTCGAACTGCTGGTGACCCGCACCATGCCATTTGGCAAATACCAGGGGCGGATCATTGCCGACCTGCCGGGGGACTACCTGGCCTGGTTTGCGCGCAAAGGGTTTCCAGCGGGGGAGCTTGGGGGGTTGTTGGCGTTGATGCATGAGGTTGACCATAACGGGCTGGCCGACCTGCTGGTGCCGTTGCGGCAGAAGCATCGGCGCTAGCCTGGGCCGGCCCTTTCGCGGGGCAAGCCCGCTCCTACAAAGACCGCCGGTGTTAATCCTGTAGGAGCGGGCTTGCCCCGCGAAAGGGCCGCCAAGGCCACCACAAACCGCTAACCTTTAACCGGCGCCACCGCCAACTCCACCCGCTCGCTCTTCTTGATCACCGCATACACCACCGCCGTCACCAGGCTCCCGGCCACGATCGCCAGCAAATACAACAACGCGTGGTTGATGGCATTGGGAATCAGCAACACGAACAGCCCGCCATGGGGCGCCATCAGCTTGCAGCCAAAGTACATCGACAATGCCCCGGTCAACGCGCCACCGGCGATGCTCGCCGGAATCACCCGCAGCGGGTCCTTGGCGGCGAACGGAATCGCTCCTTCGGAGATGAAGCACAGCCCCAGCGCCAATGCCGCCTTGCCCGCCTCTCGCTCGCTCTGGGCGAACTTGCGCCGGGCCAGGAAGGTGGCCAGGCCCAGGCCAATCGGCGGCACCATGCCCGCGGCCATGGTCGCCGCCATCGGTGCATAACTGGACGAGGCCAGCAGCCCTACCGAAAAGGCGTACGCCGCCTTGTTGATCGGCCCGCCCAGGTCGACGCACATCATGCCGCCCAGCAGCAGCCCCAACAGAATGGCGTTGGTGGTGCCCATGCTGTCGAGAAAGTGCGTGAGGCCTTCGAGCATGGCCGCGACCGGCTGGCCGACCACGTAGATCATCACCAGGCCCGTGAACAGGCTGGCCAACAGTGGAATGATCAGAATCGGCTTGAGCGCCTCCAGGCTACTCGGCAGCTTGGCCCAGCGGGCAATGGCCTTGGCGCTGTAACCGGCAAGAAAACCGGCGACGATGCCGCCAATGAACCCGGCCCCGAGGGTGCTTGCCAGCAAGCCGCCGATCATCCCCGGCGCCAGGCCCGGGCGGTCGGCGATGGACCAGGCAATGTAGCCGGCCAGCAACGGCACCATCAGCTTGAACGCCGCTTCGCCGCCGATCTGCATCAACGCCGCTGGCAAGGTGCCAGGTTCCTTGTAGGCCTCGATGCCGAAGACGAACGACAAGGCGATCAGCAAACCGCCGGCCACCACCATCGGCAGCATGAACGACACGCCGGTCAGCAGGTGCTTGTACACCCCGGCCTTTTCCGCCTTGGCGCTTGGCGCAGCGGCTGCATCGCCTGCGCTTTCCACCTTGGCCTCGGCCAGCGCCTTGGCCAGGGTCGCCTGGGCCTGCTTGAGGGCGATGCCGGTGCCGCAGCGGTAGATGCGCTTGCCGGCAAAGCGTGCCGTGGGCACCTCGATGTCGGCGGCCAGCAGCACCACGTCGGCTTCGGCGATGGCCTGCGCCGACAGCGGGTTGCGTGCCCCCACCGAGCCCTGGGTTTCCACCGTCAGTTGGTAACCCAGTTGCTGGGCGGCCTGCTGCAGGGCTTCGGCGGCCATGAAGGTGTGCGCCACGCCGGTCGGGCAGGCGGTTACCGCGACGATGCGTGTGGCGGCAGCGGGCGCCTGGGCGAACGGCTCGGCAGCCTGCACCTGGGCGTTGGCCGCCGCTTCATCAAGAAAATGCTCGCGGTCTGCCAGGGCCTGGGCCGGGCTGCTCTGGTACAGGCGCTTGCCGGTGAAACGGGCCAGGTCCACGGGGCCGGTGCTGACCACCAGCACCCAGTCGGCCTCGGCGATCTGCGCGGCGCTCAGCTGGCGTTCGGGGTGTTCGGCGTCCTGCACTTCAACGCAGGTCTTCCAGCCACGGCGCTGGGCGGCGGCCGACAACAGGCGTGCGCTGAGCACGCTGGACACCTGCCCATTGGGGCAGGCGGTGACAATGGCAATGTTCATCGGCAACCCTCTTGTTGTTCTGTCAGTTGCACGGCGGCTTCCAGCTGCGCCAATTGCGCGCGGTCGTTGATGCCGAAGCCCACCTGGGTCACGGCCTGGGCGGCAATGGCGGTGGCGTGGCGCAGGGTGTGTTGCGGGGCTTTCCCGGTGAGCAGGCCATGGACCATACCGGCCACCAGCGAATCACCGGCGCCCACGGTGCTGGCCACCTGCACGTGCGGCGGGCGTGCCTGCAGGGCAACGCCTGCGGCGAACCAGCTGACGCCCTGCTCGCCCGCCGACACCACCACATGCTCGACGCCACTGCCCAACAGGCGCTCGGCGGCGGCACGCTGCGCGGCCAGGTCATGCACCGGCAGGCCAAGCACCTCGCCCAGTTCCTCGGTGTTCGGCTTCACCAGCCACGGCGCGCTCTGCAGGCCGGCACGCAGCGCCTCGCCGCTGCTGTCGAGGGCAACCTTCAACCCCAGTGCCTTGAGCTGCAGCAGCAAGTCACGGAACCAGGCGGCGCTGATGCCGCGCGGCAGGCTGCCCGCCACCACCACCGCCGAGTGCCCCGGCGCGGCCTGTGCCAGGCGTTGCAACAGCTCGGCGCGGGCAGCTTCGCCAACCTCCGGCCCCTGGCCGTTGATGTCGGTGACCCGGCCATTGGCTTCGACCACCTTGACGTTGCTGCGGGTTTCGCCGGGCACGCGCACGAAGCAGTCGGCAAAGCCACGGCGGGCGATCAGCGCTTCGAATGGCTGCAGGTTGTCCTGGCCGAGGAAACCGGCCACGGTCACCTGGTGGCCCAGGTCGGCCAGCACCTGGGCGACGTTCAGGCCCTTGCCAGCGGCATGGCTTTGCTGGGCCTGGGTGCGGTTGACATGGCCGGGGCGCAGGGTGTCGAGGCTGAGGGTGAGGTCCAGCGCCGGGTTCAGGGTCAGGGTGAGGATCTTGGCCATTCAGTAACGCTCCACCAGCGCGCGTACCGCTGCGGCGCTGTCTTGTTGCAGGGCCTCGCGCGCCAGGGCGCGGGCCGTCTGGTGATCGGCCTGGCGAACCAGGGCCTTGACTTCGGCAATGCTGCGGGCCGCCACGCTCAGTTCATCCACGTCCAGGCCCAGCAGCACGGCCACGGCCTGCGGGTCGGCGGCCAGCTCGCCGCACACGCCTACCCACTTGCCGTGGGCATGGGCGGCGCGCACGGTCATGTCGATCAGGCTCAGCACCGCTGGGTGCAGGCCGTCGGCCTGGGCCGACAGGCTCGGGTGGCCGCGGTCGATGGCCAGGGTGTACTGGGTGAGGTCGTTGGTGCCGATGCTGAAGAAGTCCACTTCGCGGGCCAGTTGCGCCGCCATGAGGGCTGCGGACGGCACCTCGACCATGATCCCGACCTGCAGGTCGGCCACCGGAATTTCCTGGCGCAGGCCCTCGACCATGGCGCGTGCCTCGCGCCACTCGTGGGCCTGCCCAACCATCGGGAACATGATGCGCAGCGGGCGCTGGTCGGCAGCGCGCAGCAGGGCGCGCAGCTGGTCTTCCATGATCTGCGGGCGCTGCAGGGTCAAGCGCACGCCGCGCACGCCAAGGAAGGGGTTTTCCTCGGCAGCGATCGGCCAGTACGGCAGTGGCTTGTCGCCGCCGACATCCAGGGTACGCACCACCAGTGGCCGCCCGCCCAGGCCGTCGAGCACGCGGCGGTACTCGGCCTCCTGGGTGGCCACATCCGGCGCTTGCGGGTGGGCCATGAAGATCAGTTCGGTGCGCAGCAGGCCAACGCCTTCGGCGCCCTGCTCCACCACCTTGGCGATGCCGTTGCTGTCGCCAATGTTGGCGAACACTTCAACCGCATGGCCGTCGCGGGTGACGGCCGGCGCGTGGCGCTCGGCCCAGGCGGCCTGCAGGCGCTGCTCGCGCGCGTCGCGTTCGGCCAGGGCGCGTTGCAGCTCGTCTGCCGCGGGTGCCACCGTGACCTGCCCACGCTGGCCATCGAGCAACAAGGGCGTGCCAGGTTCGAGCAGCAGCACCGCAGCGCCAGCGCCAACCACTGCCGGAATGCCCAGGGCGCGGGCGACGATGGCACTGTGTGCGGTGGCGCCGCCATGGGCGGTGACGATGCCGGCGACCCGCTCCGGGTTCAGGCGGGCGACGTCGGACGGGCCAACCTCGCCCATCACCAGCACGTAGGGTTGCTCGGGTTCTGCCTGCGCCTGCACGCCGCACAGCTGCGCCAGCACCCGGCGGCCGATGTCGCGCAGGTCGGCGGCGCGTTCAGCAAGCAAGGCGTCCTGCAGCGCTTCCTGTTGGCGTGCGGCAGCTTCGATCACCGCCATCCAACCCGCCTGCGCGCTCTCGCCCTGGGCCAGGCGCAGTTCCACGTCGTCGCCCAAGGCCGGGTCGGCGAGCATTTCCTGGTGGGTGACGAAGATCTCGCCAATGGCCTTGTCGCTGCGCTGCACCAGCGCCTGCAGGTCGGCGTTCACCACGGCCAGGGCCTCACGCAGCTTGCGGCGCTCCGCTGCGGGCGATTCACCGCGCAGCGGGTAGTCGATGTCGCGCTCGACACACACATGCGCAGGGCCACTGGCAATGCCTGGGGAAGCACTAACGCCCTGGATGTGGCTGCCGGCGGGTGGTGCCTGCAAGGGCTGCGCGGCAACCTCAGCAACCGGGCTGGCTACCGTGGGCAGCGGCTCGACCTCCTCGCCCAGCCCCGCCTCGATGGCCGCCAGCAGTACCGGCAGCGCATCAGCGGCAATCGAAGGCTCGGCAATCAGTTCCAGTTCCTGCCCGCGCCGGGCGCCGAGGCTGAGCAATTTGCTCAGGCTTTTCACCGACACCGCCGGCTGCCCGCTGTCGGGCAGGCGCAGGCGCAGCTCGCCGTCGAAGCCCTTGGCCAGCTGCGCGAGCACCTTGGCCGGGCGCGCATGCAGGCCATGCGGGTTGGCCAGCACGATGCGCGCACTCGGCCAGTCGGCCGGGGCCTCGCCACCGAGCACTTCGAGCACGGTACGGCTACTGGTGGCCTGGTACAGGGTTTGCCCGCGGCCTTCGATCAGCACCTCGCACAGGCGTTCGAGCAGGGCCTGATGGGCGGCGCCCAGGCTTGCCAGGCAGAACAGGCCGTTAAGCGGCTGGTCGCGGTAACGCAGCGGCTGTTGCGGGGTGATGAACGCCAGGCCCGGCTGGCGCACCTGGCGTTCACTGTGCAACCACCAGAGGCCTTCACCCAGCGGCAGCGGCTCGGCCTGCTGCAACACGGCGGCAAAGCCGCTGTCCACGCAACCGGCGCGCTGCAACAGGCGTGCACCGCGCCAGGCCAGCTCGTCGAAGTCTTCGGCGGGCAGGTTCAGGCCAACCAGCTGCGCGTCCAGCGCCAGTGCCTGGGGCGCACCTTGCAGCAACTTGAGCAGGGCCTCGGCGGAGCTGGCCCGGCGCAGCGCCTCGGCCAGGTCGGTTTCGCCCAGGGCGCGGGTGAGCAGTTGCAGCAGGCGCAGGTGTTCGTCGGACCGGGCAGCGATGCCGATGGCCAGATAGACGATCTGGCCATCGCCCCAGTCCACGCCCTCGGGGAACTGCAGCAGGCGCACGCCGGTGGCGTACACCAGGTCGCGGGTTTGCGGGGTGCCGTGGGGAATGGCGATGCCCTGGCCGAGGAAGGTCGAACCTTGCGCCTCGCGCGCCTGCAAGCCCTGCAGATACCCCTCGGCCACCAGGCCGTCGGCGACCAGCCGGTCCGCCAGCAGGCGCAATGCCTGGGCCTTGTCGGCGGCCTGCTGGCCCATGGCAATCTGCTCTTTGGCGAGCTCGAGCATGACCTTCTCCTTTTGCAGCCCCGGGCTTGGTTTTAGTGCCGGGTACTGAGGTATTGTTGTGATATTCACGGAATCAGCCAGTTCGGCAGCCGGGTATCGGCAGCTGTCGGGGCAGAAAATTTACTGGCTGAATCGTTTAATCTGACCAAGCGGCCACGTTACTCGATAATCTTCCAAGGAAAAAGCCCCATCCTGTCGGACAATTGCGACAATGGTCGCCTGCGCGCGGGGGCCAATCCGGGTCAAACTACCCGGTCCTGGTTCCGTAGCCAGTCCCGGTAATAACAAGGAAAATTCGGTGAAACTCAGCGATATCGCCCGCCTGGCCGGTGTGTCAGTGACCACTGCCAGTTACGTCATCAACGGCAAGGCCGAGCAGCAGCGCATCAGCAACAGCACTGTCGAACGGGTGCGTGCGGTGGTCGAAGCCCATGGCTTCACCCCCAACCCACAGGCCGCCGGCCTGCGCAGCCGCCACACCCGTACCCTGGGCTTCATTCTCCCGGATCTGGAGAACCCCAGCTATGCCCGCATCGCCAAGCAGCTGGAACAGGGTGCCCGTGCCCGTGGCTACCAGTTGCTGATCGCCAGCAGCGACGACCAGCCCGACAGCGAGCGCCAACTGCAGCAGCTGTTCCGCGCCCGGCGCTGCGACGCGCTGTTCGTCGCCAGCTGCCTGCCGCCGGAAGATGACAGCTACCGCGAGCTGCACGACAAAGGCCTGCCCGTCATCGCCATCGACCGGCGCCTGGACCCAGCCCACTTCTGCTCGGTCATCAGCGACGACCGCGATGCCAGCCGGCAACTGGCCGGCAGCCTGCTGGCCACCGCGCCGCGCAGCATTGCCCTGATTGGCGCACGCCCGGAACTGTCGGTCAGCCAGGCCCGTGCCGGCGGCTTCGACGAAGCCATGCAAGGCTTCGACGGTGTGGTGCGGCGTTACCAGGGCGAGGCCTTCAGCCGTGAGTGCGGCCAGCGCCTGATGCAACAGTTGATCGATGACCAAGGCGGCCTGCCGGATGCCCTGGTCACCACCTCCTATGTGCTGCTGCAAGGGGTGTTCGATACCCTGCAGGCGCGCCCGGCCGATTCGCGCCAGTTGCACCTGGGCACCTTCGGCGACAACCAGCTGCTCGATTTCCTGCCACTGCCGGTCAACGCCATGGCCCAGCAGCACGGTTTGATCGCCGCCACGGCACTGGAACTGGCCCTGGCCGCCATCGAGGAAAAACGCTACGAGCCTGGGGTGCATGCCGTGGGCCGTACCTTCAAGCAACGCATCGCCTCGGCCTGACCATGCGCCTTATCGACACCCACACCCACCTGGACTTCCCCGAGTTCGACGCCGACCGCCCGCGCCTGCTGGCCAACGCGGCGGCGCGCGGGGTGGAGCGGATGGTGGTGCTGGGGGTGTACCAGGCGAACTTCCAGCGGGTGTGGGACCTGGCGTGCGCCGAAGGCAGCGTGCATGCAGCGCTGGGGCTGCACCCGGTCTACCTGGAGCAGCATCGGCCAGAGCACCTGGTGCAATTGCGCCAGTGGCTGGAACGGCTGCACGGTGACCCGCGTCTGTGCGCCGTGGGCGAGTTCGGCCTGGACTACTACCTTGAAGAACTGGACAAGGAGCGCCAGCAGGCGTTGTTCGAGGCACAGTTGCAGATGGCCTGCGATTTCGAGTTGCCGGCCCTGCTGCACGTGCGCCGCAGCCATGCCCAGGTGATCGCCACGCTCAAGCGCTACAAACTGGCCAGAGGTGGGGTAATCCATGCCTTCGCCGGTAGCTTCGAGGAGGCACGCGAGTACATCAAGCTGGGCTTCAGGCTGGGTTTGGGTGGCGCGGCGACCTGGCCGCAGGCGTTGCGCTTGCGCAAGACGGTTGCGCGCCTGCCGCTGGAAAGCATCGTGCTGGAGACCGACTCGCCCGACATGGCGCCGGCGATGTTTGCCGGGGAGCGTAATAGCCCGGAGCATTTGCCGGAGATTGCCGGGGTGTTGGCCGAGCTGATTGGGGTTGAGGTTGCAGTGCTGGCTGAGGCCAGCAGCCGGAACGCCTGCGAGGTTTTTGGCTGGTAGTGCCGGCCCTTTCGCGGGGCAAGCCCGCTCCTACACAGGCTGTAGGAGCGGGCTTGCCCCGCGAAAGGGCCGGAACAGGCTACCTCCTCAAACCCTGAACGCCCCGATCAACCGCTTCAACTCCACCACCTGAACCGACAACGCCCGGCTGGCATCCTCGGTCTGGCAGGCCCCTTGGGTGGTGTCCTGGGCGGCTCGGTTGATCGCCACGATGTTGCGGTCGATATCATGGGCCACTGCCGTCTGCTGCTCCACCGCCGCCGCAATCTGCTGGTTCTGTTCGACGATGCCACCCACCGCCCCCAGGATGTTGCCCAACGCCTGCTGCACCTGGCGCGCTTCATCGACGGTGCCCGCGGCCATCTGGTGGCTGCTGCCCATGGCCTGCACCGCCGCCCCCACACCTTCCTGCAGGCGCTGGATCATCTGCGCGATCTGCGCGGTGGAGTCCTGGGTACGCCTGGCCAGGGTACGCACTTCATCGGCAACCACGGCAAAGCCACGCCCCTGCTCGCCGGCCCGGGCGGCCTCGATGGCGGCGTTGAGCGCCAGCAGGTTGGTCTGCTCGGCAATGCTGCGAATCACCTCCAGCACCTGGCCGATGGCCTGGCTGTCAGTTGCCAGCTGGTTGATCGCCAGCACCGTCTGGTCGATTTCCGCCGCCAGCCGGCCAATGCTGCCCTGCTGGCTGTGTACCAGGGAGCGGCCCGTGGCGCTTTCCTGGTTGACCTGCTGCGCGCCTTCGGCCGCCAAGGCCGCGCTGCGTGCCACTTCCTGGGCGGTGGCGCTCATCTGGTTCATGGCCGTGGCCACTTGTTCGATCTGCTCGCGCTGGCCGCTCACGGCCTGGTTGCTGCGGGCAGACACCGCCAGCACCTGCCCGGCTTGTGCTTCAACCGCCACGACAGTGAGCCCCACTTGCTCGATCAGGCCACGGATGCGCCGCACGGTTTCGCTGAAGCCCTGGCCCAGGTCGCCGAGTTCATCGCGGCTGTGGGCCTTGAAGGTGACCGTCATGTCGCCCGCGGCAACCCGGTCCATGGCACCGCCAAGCCGGCGCAGGGTGGCCCGCGTGGAGGCATAGAAACCGCCGTAGAGGTAAAGGATCAACGCGAAGGCACCAGCCAGCGCTGCGCCAAGGCCGAGCATGCGCAGGCGCTGCTCGGCAAGGCGCGCCTGCAACTGGGCCTGCAGGTGGTCGAGGGTCGCGTCGTTCAGCCGGTAGGTGTGGGCCATCAACTCGCTGACGTGCTGGTAGAACGCCGGCCAAGGGGCATCGAGTGCTTGCGCCACCACCACCTGATCCTCGAAAAAGGCCGCCGCTTGTTTGACCGTCGCCTGGCTGGCCCGGGCCACGTCCGCCAACCGGGCCTCGGCGCCGGGGTCGCTGGCCATGGCGTCGTCCAGGCGCAATGCGTAGTCCGCCGCCAGGCGCTCCAGGCGCTGCAGCAGGTCTTCGAAGCGCGCACTGCCGGAGGAGTCGATGAAGCCGCGGCCCAGGGCCACTGCCCCCATCGCGCGACCTTCGCCCAGGGCCTGGGTGACCTGCGCGGTGGCGACCGTGATCAATTCGCCCAGCTGGCGCACCGAGGCCTGGCTGTCCTGGTTCAGGCCCGCCTGGCTTGCCACCTGCTTGCCAAGCATCTGGGCCTGGGCTAGCAGCTTGTCGAACAGCGCGGTCTTGTTCTGCAAGGACGACTCGTTGCGCGCGCGGGTGAAGGCAGTGGCCAGTTCATCGAGTTTGGCCTGGGGCACCGACTCGCTGCCCTGCAGCGCCTGCAACTGCGCCTGGACCTTGTCCTGCAGCGCGGCGATGCGCGGCTCCAGGTCACCGGGCTGGCCCGACTGGCCGAGCACGGCGTTGACTTGCAGCAGGTTGCCCAGGGCCTCCAGGTCGGCGCGCAGGGCCAGGCTGCCGGCCAGGGGCGCGATGTCGCGCAGTTCGGAACCGGTGCTGTGCAATTGCTGGTAGGCGTCACGCACCAGGTAGAAGCTGGTGGCCAGCATGGGCAGGAAGAACAGGACGCTGATGAGGCTGAACTTCTGGCCGAAGCTCAGGCGGTTCATCAGTGCGATGGCCGGGTAGAGCAGACGCTTCACGGGGGCACCTCCTTGGATTCTTGTTGTTCTGCGGGGATAGCACTAGGCCATCTGTATAACGCAGATCGAATCGGAGGTTTGTAACTTAAGGTTAACCGTTGGGGGCGCCGCTGGCGCGGCGCTTCGCGAGCTAGCGCTCGCTCCTACCGGGGCAGTGTTGGGCTTTGGTAGGAGCGAGCGAAGCTCGCGATGCGCCGCGCCAGCGGCGCCCGGACGTCAAACCAACACCGTCCACAGGGCAAACCCGGCATACCACAGCACCGCACAGCGCAGCAGCAATTCCCACAGGCTGTCCAACCGCCCCAGCCCGCGCTGGGCATCTTCTTCCTCAGGAATGTCGTCGGCAATGCGCCCAACCCGCGCCACCAGGTGCGCAGCGCTGATGTGCCCATTGAGCAATTCATGCAGCATCACCCGGGTAACCGCAACGAAATTGCCCACCAGCGCAAAGCTCACCGCCAGCACCCGCACCGGCAGCCAGTCCAGAATATGCCGCAGCTGTTCGGCACGGGCGCGCAGCGCCGGCTGCTTGCCGTGCTCGGCCGTCAGGGCCAGCAGGCGGTAGGCCAAGGCAGCACCGGGGCCAAGCACGAAATACCAGAAAATGACGGCGAAAAACCCTTGGTACACCTGCCACAGCAAGTGGCCCTGCACCCGCACCAGCAAGCCGTGGGGCTCCTCGGCCTGCAGGCCCAGGTCACGCTCGGCCACATGCAACGCAGCCTGGTCATCCCCCCGTCGCCAGGCGTCGCGAAACGGCCCCAGGGCAGCCTTGGCATCGCCGCGCCCCAGGCTGTAGACCAGCACCAGCAAGTGAACCGGCAAAGCCAGCAAGCCATAGGCCACCGGTTCCAGCACGTGCAACAGCAGCACCAGCACGGCCACCGGCGCCAGAATCAGAATCGTCAGCGTCCACCAGGGGTCGACCTTGCCACTGCGCTCCAGGCGCACCAGCTCGCCGAGGAAGAAACCATCGCGTTGAACCTGGTGGCGCAGGGCCGAAAACTTCTCGACCCACAGCGCCAGTAACAACACCAGAAAACTCATGCCTTGCCCTCATTGTGCGTCAGCGCATTGCGGTAGCGCGGCCAGTCGAATGCCGGGCCAGGGTCGGTCTTGCGCACCGGGGCGATGTCGCTGTGGCCCTGGATGCGGCCCAGATCGATGGCCGGCCAGGCCGCGCGGATATGCCGGGTCAGCTGCTCCAGCACCTGGTACTGGGCATCGGTGTAAGGCAAATCGTCAGTGCCTTCGAGCTCGATGCCGATGGAAAAATCGTTGCAGCCCTCGCGGCCATCGAAACACGACACCCCGGCGTGCCAGGCGCGGTCGAGCAGAGACACGAACTGGGTCACCGCACCGTCACGCTCGACGAACAGGTGGGCCGACACGGTCAGGTGCTGGATGCCGGCGAAGTACGGGTGTTCGTTTGGGTCCAGGCGGTTCTGGAAGAACTGCTGGACCTTGCCGGTGCCAAAACAGGCAGGCGGCAGGCTGATGTTGTGGATAACGAGCAGGGAAATGGCTTCGCCGTCGGGGCGGGCATTGAAGTTCGGCGAGGGGCAGTGGGTGATTCCGATTCCGTGGAACCAGCCCGTGGCACGGTCCAATTGCATGGGGCAGATCCTGAAAAACGCCGGGTACAGGGTTGCAGTATGCCTTGGGCCCGCACCGCTGTGCATGTGAATGATTGTAATACCGCCGCTCAGTGCACCTGCTGCTGGCGCAAGCCTTCGAGCACGGTTTCCAGCGCCCGTTCGAACAGCAGGCCGTCATCGAGCACTCGCACATCGCCCCGGCGCACCGCCCGGGCCAGGCCTGCGCTGTTCCATTCGCGCACCTTCATGCCGGTGCGGTTGGCAAACACCAGGCGGTCGCTGCTGTCGATACGTGCCACCAGCTTGCAGCGCAGGGGTTCGTCATCGTCGAGCACTTCAACCCAGGCGCCGATGCGCAAGCGCTGCACGCTGCGCAGCTCGGCCATGGGCTCATCGAGCGTGTGCAGCGGTGCACAGGCAGACTCATCAGCCACCGCCAGCACGATGTCCTCCTGCACCCAGACCCGCTCGATGTCATCGCCAGCAGGCTCGCCCGGGGCGCAGGCGCGCAGGTGCAGCTGCTCCAGCTGAAGGAAGAATTCACGGGTCGCCTGTGAGTCCAGCGCCACGCTGGCCAACCCTTCGCGCAGGGCCTTGAGCAACCCCGGCACCTGCTGCAAAAGGGCTTGGGCATCGGCCTGCGGGGCGATGCTGGCCAGCAGCGTGTCCATGGTCGCCAGGGCCTGCTGCCAGGCGGGCGATGCCTGCCCATGCTTGAGCCAGGCCAGCAACAACACCTGGCTCCAGGCGTGCACCAGCATCTGCACCACGGCCTGGGGCAACAAGCGCCCGCGCAGGCGCAGGTTCAAGGCCTGCTGCACGTGCTGGCGAGCCTGCACGGCGCGGGCGCGGCCCTCTTCGGCGTCGCGGGTGCGCTGTTCGAGCAGTTCGTTGCGCCGGCGCTCGTCCTGGCTGAAGGCCAGGAAATCTTCCAGCAACTCGCTGAACAGCGCGGCGTCTTCGGTAAAGTCGTTGAGCAGCCGTTGCACCACCCGCTCCACACGCAAATGCAGGCTGTCGCGCAGGCCTTCGCTGCCGGTTTCCCAACCAATGGCGGCACTGGCAATTTCATTGAGCAGGCGCCGCGCCGGGTGGCTGGCGCGGCTGAACAGGCTTTTGTCGAGCAGCGCCACCTTGAGCAATGGGATGTGCAGGCGCGCGATCAGGGCGCGCAGGCTCTGCGGCAGGTTGTCGTCGGTTTCCATGTAGGCGAACAGCAGCCCGACCAGGTTGATGATGTCTTCGTCCGCCATGGCGATGCGCCGGCGGGTGCCGCTGCGCACGCTGACCCGCAGCAGCAGCTGCTCAAGCTGCTGGCCCAGGTCGAAGTCGTCCTCGTCGATGGCCGCCGGCACGTAGTGCTGCAGGTGCGTCAGCAGGCGCAGCAGGTCGGCGGTGCTGATCGGCTGGGCGCTGGCCACCGCCTGCAGGCGCGGCGCCACACGCCCGCGCGAGGGCGCCAGCAACCCTTGCAGGGACTCGATGAAAGCCTGCCCGGCGCTGTCGGCGCCCAGGGCATCTTCAACCGCCAGGTTCGCCGAAACCCTGCGCGAATTCAGCCGGCGGTCCTCGGCGCGGCGGCGTGGCGCTGGCTGTAGCTCCGACAGCACCCCGGCCGCAGCCAGCAACTGGTTGGCTTCGCCATAGAGCACGTCGATGTCACGCAACACGTAGCGTTCGAACAGCTTGAGCAACACCAGCTTGACCCGCGGGCCTACCCCCAGGTTTCGCCCGGCATCGAGAAAATACCCGCACAGGGCTGCAGGGCCGAGCGGGTTGTGCCGCTCGTCCACTCGCCGCTCCAGCAAGTTCTGCAGGCGCAAGCCCAGGTGGCCGAGGGCAATACCATCGCGTGACAGCACGCGCGCCAGCATGCCCTCGATCGCCGCCGCACGCTCGGGCTGCACATGGCCTGGCGCCGCCCCGGCCTGGTCCAGGGCGCCGAGCGGGTCGGCCTGGCCCATGCGGGCGAAGCTGTCGTAGAAAATATCCAGGAAGCCGCGCTCGATGCTCTTGCGCTTCAGGCGCAGGTCGCGCATGGCTTCGAAATAAAGGTTCTGGTCGAAGCGGTCACTGGCCCGGTCGGCCATTTCGAACAGGGTATCGTCGGCATTGTCGAACAGCGCCTGCAGGCCCTGGCGCAACTGCATGGCGGCCTTGTCACGCACTTGCAGGAGCAGCACCGGCAGGCAGGGCAAGGGCGTGCGCGCACCGCGCTCAAGGGCGGTTGCCAGAGGCACCACCTTGCCGTCTTTCTGCATCCCGGACTCCTTGCTGGGTAACTCGTTCGATAGGTCGAGAACAATCGTCAAAGCTATGACGCCAAATACTGGGCGCTATTATCGGTAAAAAAGCCTACTGCTGCTAGCACCTCTTACCAGGCGTGTTAATGACATTGGATTACAACGAATGCTCAATCGGCCTGACCAAAGGTCGGTCGGCAAGCGGCTGTACAGCGCCGCCCCCTGCCCTATAATCGCCGGCATCTAGCTTGTGGAGCCGACCATGCCGAACCTACGCCTTGCCGACCTGACTGCCGAGATCGAAGCCAACGTGCGCCGCGCACTGCTGGAGGACATCGGCAGTGGCGACATCACCGCGCAGCTGATTCCGGCCGAGCGCCTGGCCAAGGCCACCATCATCACCCGCGAAGACTGCGTGATTTCCGGCACCGCCTGGGTTGACGCAGTATTCCGCCAGCTCGACCCACGGGTAGCGGTGCACTGGCAGGTTGCCGATGGCGAGCGCGCCATGGCCAACCAGCCGCTGTTCCACCTCGAAGGCCCGGCCCGTTCGCTGCTCAGCGGCGAGCGCAGCGCGCTGAACTTCCTGCAGATGCTGTCGGGCGTGGCCACCCGCGCGCGCTTTTTGGCCGACCTGGTCGAAGGCACCCAGGTGCGCCTGCTGGACACCCGCAAAACCCTGCCAGGCCTGCGCCTTGCGCAGAAATACGCCGTAACCTGCGGTGGTTGCCATAACCACCGCATCGGCCTGTACGACGCCTTCCTGATCAAGGAAAACCACATTGCCGCCAGTGGTGGCGTGGCCGAGGCCGTGGCAGCGGCGCACCGCATCGCACCGGGCAAGCCGGTGGAAATCGAAGTGGAAAGCCTGGATGAGCTGCGCCAGGCGCTGGATGCCGGGGCAGATATCATCATGCTCGATGAGCTGACCCAGGATGAAATGCGCGAAGCGGTGCGCATCAACGCGGGCAAGGCCAAGCTGGAGGCCAGCGGCGGGGTAAACGAGAGCACCCTGCGGGTGATTGCCGAAACCGGCGTGGACTACATCTCGATTGGTGCGATGACCAAGGATGTGAAGGCGGTGGACCTGTCCATGCGCCTTAGCCTGTAAAGCATTGGCGGCGCTTTGCCCGCCATTCGCGGCACAAGGCCGCTCCTACAGGGTTTACGCAATCCCCTGTAGGAGCGGCCTTGTGCCGCGAATGGGCCGCAAAGCGGCCCCAACAAGCGGTATCAGAACGCGGCGTTGGCCAAGCCGTCCAGGTAGCGCTCAACGTCCAGGGCGGCCATGCAGCCGGCACCGGCCGAGGTGATCGCCTGGCGGTACACGTGGTCGGCCACGTCGCCTGCAGCGAACACGCCTTCGACGTTGGTGGCGGTGGCGTTGCCTTCACGGCCGCCGTTGACTACCAGGTAGCCGTCCTTGAGGGTCAGCTGGCCTTCGAACAGCGACGTGTTCGGGGTGTGGCCAATGGCGATGAACACGCCGTCGACCTTGATTTCGTCGCTGCTGCCATCGTTTTTCTTCAGGCGTGCACCGGTTACGCCCATGTTGTCACCCAGCACTTCATCCAGGGTGGCATTGAGCTTGAGCTCGATCTTGCCTTCGGCCACGCGGGCGTTGAGCTTGTCGATCAGGATTTTCTCGGCACGGAAGGTGTCGCGGCGGTGTACCAGGGTCACCTTGCTGGCGATGTTGGCCAGGTACAGCGCCTCTTCCACGGCAGTGTTGCCACCGCCTACCACGGCCACCGGCTTGTTGCGGTAGAAGAAACCGTCGCAGGTCGCGCAGGCGGAAACGCCCTTGCCCATGAACGCTTCTTCCGACGGCAGGCCCAGGTAACGGGCGCTGGCGCCAGTGGCGATGATCAGCGCGTCGCAGGTGTAGGTGCCGCTGTCACCCTGCAGGGTGTAGGGCTTGTTGGCCAGGTCGACGGCGTTGATGTGGTCGAAGACGATCTCGGTCTCGAAGCGCTCGGCGTGTTCCTGCATGCGCTGCATCAGTGCCGGGCCGGTCAGGCCGTGGGGGTCGCCCGGCCAGTTGTCGACTTCGGTGGTGGTGGTCAGCTGGCCGCCGGCCTGCATGCCGGTGATCAGCAGCGGCTTGAGGTTGGCGCGGGCGGCATACACCGCGGCGCTGTAACCGGCAGGGCCGGAACCGAGGATGATGACGCGCGAATGACGTACTTCAGACATGTCGAACTCCTGTCGAGCGGGCCGCAGGGGCCGGCACGGTGTACCGGCTGCGCCAGCCGAGCATTAAAAAGGACCCACGCAGCACTTGGGGAAGGGCTACAACGCGCAGGTCCACAAACCGAACGTTGAGCGCACTGTAGCGAGGTGGCAGAGATTAAGGAAATATCCTTCGACAATCCACCTCATAGGTAACCTCTATTTGAGAATTTCACCCACCGCGCAGGCGTCGAAGCTTTTGTTACAGCCGGTTTCTTCATGCGCGGCCGCCTTTCGTCGGCGCGGTAAACTCGGTAAGGTCAGCGCGTTTTCCCTTCTCTGCGGAGTGTCCCGATGCAAGCCCCTGTCCTCTCCGGCCCCCAGTACCTGCGCGAAGGCCTGAAACTGGTGCTCAGCCCCAACCTGCGGATGTTCGTGCTGCTGCCGCTGGCGGTCAACCTGCTGCTGTTCGGTGGCCTGATCTACTTCGCCGGCCACGAGTTCAGCCTGTGGCTCGATGCGCTGATGCCCACCCTGCCGGGCTGGCTGAGTTTCCTCAGCTATATCCTCTGGCCGCTGTTCGTCGCCTTGCTGGTACTGATGGTGTTCTTCACCTTCACCCTGGTGGCCAACGTCATCGCTGCGCCGTTCAACGGCTTCCTGGCGGAAAAGGTCGAGGTGGTGGTGCGCGGTAAAGACCCGTTCCCGGCGTTCAGCTGGGGCGAGCTGGTGGCCATGGTGCCGCGCACCTTCAGCCGTGAAATGCGCAAGCTCGGCTACTTCCTGCCACGGGCCATCGGCTTGTTCATCCTGTCGCTGATCCCGGTGGTGAACGTGGTGACTGCACCGCTGTGGCTGGTGTTTGGCGTGTGGATGATGGCCATCCAGTACATCGACTACCCGGCAGACAACAACAAGATGAGCTGGCAAGACATGCTCGCCTGGCTGCGGCAGAAGCGCTGGCAGTCGATGGGCTTTGGCGGGATTACCTACCTGGCGTTGCTCATTCCGGGGGTGAACGTGCTGATGATGCCAGCAGCGGTGGCAGGGGCTACGTTGTTTTATGTGCGCGAGCGCACGTAGTACACATGTAGCGCCGGGGCCTGCCTCGTTTCATTTCCAATGGTTTCCCAAGGCCGCACTTGCGCGGCTTTGTCGGAAATCAGGAGATTGAAAATGGCAACATTCAAGGCAATCGAGTTCACCGACGTGAAGCCGAACGACTTCATCGAGCTGGCGGGTATCGAGGCTCATCGCCAAAGTGCAGTGGTTGCAGAGCATCGCGCAAAGTGGCGCTTGCGCCAGCTGCTGGAAGCCAACCAGGTGCAACACCCCTACGATCAGATCTACTTCACCGGCCACCCTGTGGACGGCGTGATCGACTACAGCAAGTCGTTGGTGGAGATCATGACGCAAGCCGTGCTGGACAACGAGCGTGCTTCAACCCAGTTCGGCACCGGTGGTGGCTTCTACTCGGCCGCCTACACCACCAGCCGAGAAGCAAACCTGGACCTTGATGCAGACCTTGTCAGCGCCGTGATGGGCTTCGTCTACGACCACATCAAGGACACCGAAACCAAGGGTTGAAGGTACCGGCCTGCGCTTGATTGGGGCCGGCCACGGCCCCTTTCTCTTGTTGGGTCAATGGCCCAACTGGTTGGAGAACTGCCCAACCGCATCCACCACTTTCTTCGCCCCTTCCTGGATCTCTACGATCACTCCGCCGGTATCGGCCGCCAACGCCAACCCCTGCTCGGCCTGGCGTTTGCTGGTGTCGATGATGTCCACCGCTGCTTGCGCCAATTGCTCGTTCTGCTGCACCACCTTGGCAATTTCCTCGGTGGCGCTGCTGGTGCGCGAGGCCAGTTGGCGCACTTCGTCGGCAACCACGGCAAAGCCACGGCCCTGTTCACCGGCGCGGGCGGCTTCAATGGCCGCGTTGAGCGCCAGCAGGTTGGTTTGCCCGGCGATGTCGCTGATGGTCTTGATGATCGCGCCAATCACCTTGGACTGCTTGTCCAGCGCCTGAATACCTTCGGCGGCGTCCTGCATCGAACCTTCCAGCCCGCGCATCACTTCCACGGTCTGGGTGACCACGTCGGTGGCCTTGCGCGCGCTGTCGTCGGTGGCCAGCGAGGTGGTGTAGGCGATGTCTGCCGCCTGGGCCACGGCCTGTTCCTGGTTGACCTGGTCGGTGATCACGGTGGCGAACTTCACCACCTTGTACAGCACGTCGTGGGCGTCGAAGATCGGGTTGTAGGAAGCTTCCAGCCACATCGTGCGGCCGTGGGCATCTACCCGCTTGAACCGGTCGGCCACGTACTCGCCGCGGCGCAGGCGCTCCCAGAACGCCTGGTAACCTGGCGAATTGGCCTCTTCGGGTTCGCAGAACATGCGGTGATGCTTGCCGCGCACTTGTTCCAGGCTGTAGCCGACAGCGTGCAGGAAGCGGTCGTTGGCGGTCAGCACTTCGCCATTGAGGTTGAACTCGATGACCGCGGTGGAGCGCATCAGCGCCTTGATCAGGCTTTCGTGCTCACGGGAGGTTTCGATGGTGCGGGTCAGGTCGCTGGAGTGCATGGTGAAGTGCTTGATGCGCCCGTCGGCCGCCTTCACCGGCTGCAGGATCGAGCGCAGCCAGGCTTCCTGGCCGTTGCCCCGCAGCAGGCGGAAGGCGCCGTTCAGGTGCTCGCCACGGCTGATGGCGCTTTTCATGCGCTGGTAGAAATCGAGCTTCTTCACATGCGCCGGCACGATGTCTTCGATGTTGCGGCCGATCAGTTGCTCGGCGCGGTAGAGCATTTCGCTCTCGAAGTTGCCATTGGCCTGTTCAATACGCCCCTGGGGGTCGAGCTGCAATACCAGCATTTCGCTGTCGAGGCTGTTCTTGACCTGCTCGACGGCCATCAGCTCTTCACGCAGTTGCTGGATTTCTTTCTTGAGCTTGCTGTTGAACATCACCGCTCTCCCCGAGCGCATCACCCGATTTCGATGCATCTTCATCGGCTGCCGGACCCGGCTCTTGAGTGCGCTGCAAAGATTTATTCATGCAGGCCCGGTGCCGGGAATCAGGCGTCACCTGCGCGTCACATGGGTGTCACATAGGCGCAACCAAGCAGGCGGAGACTTTTTCTCATGAATACACCCGCCCTACGCATCACCCTTGTCAGCGAAACCTTCCCACCTGAAATCAACGGCGTGGCCAATACCCTTGGCCGCCTCAGCGAGGGCTTGCGACAGCGTGGCCACCGGGTAGAAGTGGTGCGACCACGCCAGGCCAACGACCTGCCCGCGGCCGATGACCAGGACGTGCTGCTGTGCCGTGGCTGGGCCCTGCCCGGCTACCCGGGGTTGCAATGGGGCGAGGTGTCGATGCACAAGCTGCTGCGCCGCTGGCGCCGGCAGCGGCCCGACGTGCTGTACATCGCCACCGAAGGCCCGCTGGGGCTCAGCGCCCTGCGCGCCGCGCGGCGCCTGGGGGTTGCCGTGGTCAGCGGCTTTCACACCAACTTCCCGCAATACTCCGGCCAGTACGGCCTGGGCCTGCTGGCACGCCTGCTCACCCATTACCTGCGCTGGTTCCACCGGCGCACCGCCGCCACCCTGGTGCCCAGCGCCAGCCAACGCCTGGAGCTGGAACGCCGCGGCTTCGAACGCCTGGCATTGATGGCCCGTGGCGTCGACGCCGGCCTGTTCAACCCGGCCCGGCGCAACCAGGCCTTGCGCGACAGCTGGGGGCTGGCGACGGACGACATCGCCGTGCTGCATGTCGGCCGCCTGGCCGCAGAAAAGAACCTGACCCTGCTGCACCCTTGCCTGCAGGCGCTGCAACAACGTTATCCACAGCGGCGGCTGCGCCTGATAGTGGTGGGTGACGGCCCGCAACGCGCAACCCTTGAACAGCAAATGCCGGATGCGGTGTTCTGCGGAGCCCAGCGCGGCGAGGCACTGGCCGAACACTACGCCAGCGGCGACCTGTTCCTGTTCCCGAGCCTGACCGAAACCTTCGGCAATGTGGTGCTCGAAGCCATGGCCTCGGGCCTTGCGGTGGTCGCCTTCGACGAAGCCGCCGCCGCCCAGCATATCCGCCCCGGCCACACCGGTGCGCTGGCCATGCCGGGCGACCAGGCGGCCTTCATCGATGCGGCCTGCTGGCTGCTGGAGGAAAGCGAAACCCTGCGCAGGGTACGCCTCAACGCCCGCCAGCACGCCAGCCGCCAGGGTTGGCCGGCGATTGTCGAACAGTTCGAGTCGCACCTGTTCAACGCTTGCCACAGCACACCGTCCGCCGGGCCGCTGGCGATCAAGCCAGAGTCGTCAGCGCCTCACGGCTGAACGGCAGCACGTCCGCCTCACGCCCATCACGCACCTTTTGCGCCCATTCGGCGTCCACCAGCAGCGCCCGGCCGACTGCCACCAGGTCGAATTCCTGGTCCCCCAGGCGGCGTAGCAAGCCATCGAGGCTGGCCGGCTTGGCTACCTTGTCGGTGTCGACCATGAACTGCAGGAACTCGCCGTCAAGGCCGACGCTGCCCACGGTGATGGTCGGCTTGCCGGTGAGGCGGCGGGTCCAGCCGGCCAGGTTCAGTTCCGAGCCATCGAACTCCGGCTCCCAGAAGCGCCGGGTCGAGCAGTGGAAGATATCCACACCCGCCTCGGCCAGTGGCTTGAGGAAGGCCGCCAAGGCCTCGGGGGTTTCCACCAGGCGGGCGCTGTAGTCCTGCTGTTTCCACTGCGAGAAACGGAAAATGATCGGGAAGCCCGGCCCCACCGCCGCGCGCACGGCCTGGATCAGCTCGATGGCAAAACGCGAGCGGCCGGCCAGGTCGCCGCCGTATTCGTCATCACGGCGGTTGCTGGCGGCCCAGAAGAACTGGTCGATCAGGTAGCCGTGGGCGCCGTGGATCTCTACCCCGTCCATGCCGATGGCCTGGGCATCGCGGGCCGCCTGGGCGAAGGCGGCGATCACCTGGCGGATGTCGTCATGGCTCATGCCGTGCACCAGCACCTGGCCGTCCTTGACCTTCTCGCTCGGGCCAAAGCCCGGCACGCTGGCATCCGGCTCGGTGCCCAGGCGGCGTACCGCGCCCACGTGCCAGAGCTGCGGCACGATGCGCCCGCCTTCGGCGTGCACGGCATCGACCACCTGCTTCCAGCCGGCCAGGGCGGCTTCACCGTGGAACTGCGGCACATTGGCATAGCCGTTGGCGGCCTGGTGCGCGACCGTGGTGCCCTCGGTGATGATCAGGCCCACGCCGGCGGCAGCCCGGCGCCGGTAATACTCCACCACACCGGCGTGTGGCACGCCGCCTGGGCAGAAAGTACGGGTCATCGGCGCCATGACGACACGGCTCGGCAACTCGAGCGCACCAAGGGTGAAGGGCTGGAACAGGGGGCTGCTGGACATGGGGGCGCTTCCGTCTGGGTAGGAAATGCGCCTGAGGTTAGGGACTACGGGGGGCGTGGCGAAGCATTATTGATCTGGGTGATTCGCAGGTATCGAGATGGGAAACGGCTGCCTGAGATTGGCGCCTGCAGGAGCGGCCTTGCGCCGCTCCTACAGGGTGTGCGTCAGCCCAGGGCCTTCTCGATGGCCTGCAGCACCGATGGATCGTCCGGGGCGGTACGCGGGGCGAAGCGGGCCAGCACCCGGCCGTCCTTGCCCACCAGGAACTTCTCGAAGTTCCAGGTGATGTCGCCGGGGAACTCCGCGCCCTCGCCCGCCAGCAGACGATACAGCTGGTGGCGGTCGTGGCCATTGACCTCAAGCTTGGCGCCCAGCGGGAAGCTGACGCCATAGTTCAGGCTGCAAAACTCCTGGATGTCCTTTTCAGTGCCCGGCTCCTGCCCGGCAAACTGGTTGCAGGGCAGGCCCAGCACATTGAAGCCTTTGCCCTTGAACTGCTGGTGGAGCTTTTCCAGCGACGCATACTGTGGCGTCAGGCCACACTTGGAGGCGACATTGACCACCAGCACCACCTGGCCCTTGAACGGCGCCAGGGGCAGGTCCTCGCCGTTCAGCGCCTTCAACGTCAGGTCGTGAAATGCACTCATGATGAATCCCCTCTCAGGTTCCCGGTTGCCGCCTGGGGCAAATCGCGCCCACTAAAAAGGCGCTCTTTCGAGCCCCGCACGCGCCTCCGAAGAGGGATGCCGGCTTGTCCGAGCGCCTGGCGACTTTCTGAGCTTAGCGCAGAAAATCAGTGGTGGTGACCACCTTCACCGTGGATGTGACGGTGAGCGATTTCTTCTTCGCTGGCGTCACGCACCTCGATGACCTTGACCTTGAAGTTCAGGCGCTGGCCAGCCAGTGGGTGGTTGCCGTCGACGGTGATGTCGTCGCCGTCGATGTCGCGAATAGTGACGATCTGCATCTGGCCGTCCGGCGCCGAAGCGTGGAACTGCATGCCCACTTCCAGTTGGTCGACGCCTTCGAACAGGCTGCGGTTCAGGGTGCTGACCAGCTCGGCCAGGTATTCGCCGTAGGCCTCTTCCGGCTCGATGGCAACTTCCAGCTCGTCACCGGCCTGCTTGCCTTCCAGGGCTTTTTCCAGGCCCGGGATGATGTTGGCGGCACCGTGCAGGTAAACCAGCGGCGCACCACCGGCGGAGCTGTCGATGGTCTCCCCGGCGTCGTTGGTCAGGGTATAGTCGATGGAGACTGCCTTGTTGGCGGCGATCAGCATGGGGCAAGACCTTTTGCAAAAGTATGTAGAGCCCATAAGTGTAACCAAGGCATCGCCCGAATGCGAACGCGGCGCGGGCTGCGGGCGGCCCATCAGTCGGATCCTCGGCTTCCACCAGGACGAGGACGGCCACTGGGTGGTCGAGCTGTCGTGCGGCCATACCCAGCACCTGCGCCACCAGCCACCCTGGCAGGCACGCCCGTGGGTGCTGGATGCCGAGCAGCGCGCGCAGCGCATCGGCCAGGCATTCGCCTGTGGCTGGTGCGCGCAGGGGGCCGATAGCGCTACCCTTGGCCGTTGAATTCATTGCACCGCTTATTTCGAGAAGCACGCATGCAGACATTTTTCATTGCGCCGACCGACTTCGGTGTCGGCCTGACCTCCATCAGCCTGGGCCTGATCCGCACCCTGGAGCGCGCCGGGCTCAAGGTGGGCTTCTTCAAGCCAATCGCCCAACCTCACCCAGGCGATACCGGCCCGGAGCGCTCCAGCGAACTGGTGGCGCGCACCCACGGTATCAGGCCGCCGGCGCCCCTTAGCCTGGCCCATGTCGAGCGCATGCTCGGCGATGGCCAGCTGGACGAGCTGCTTGAAGAAATCATCCGCCTGTACCAGCAGGCCTGCGTCGGCAATGACGTGGTGGTGGTCGAAGGCATGGTGCCGACCCGCCACGCCAGCTACGCCGCGCGGGTCAACCTGCACCTGGCCAAGAGCCTGGACGCCGAGGTGATCCTGGTGTCGGCCCCGGAAAACGAGGTGCTCAGCGAGCTGTCCGGGCGGGTGGAGCTGCAGGCCCAGCTGTACGGCGGCCCACGCGACCCGAAAGTGCTCGGGGTGATCCTCAACAAGGTACGCACCGACGAAAGCATGGCCGACTTCGCCGCACGCCTGCGCGAGCATTCGCCACTGCTGCGCGGCAACGACTTCCGCCTGCTTGGCTGCATCCCCTGGCAAAGCGAGCTGAATGCCCCGCGCACCCGCGACGTGGCCGAGCTGATGGGCGCCCAGGTGCTCAATGCCGGTGACTACGAGCAGCGGCGCATGAACAAGATCATCATCTGCGCGCGCACCGTGGCCAACACCGTACCGCTGCTGACACCCGGCACCCTGGTGGTGACCCCGGGCGATCGCGACGACATCATCCTCGCCGTCAGCCTGGCGGCGATCAACGGTGTGCCGCTGGCCGGGCTGCTGCTGACCAGCGACAGCAAACCCGATGCACGCATCCTCGGCCTGTGCCGCGGCGCCCTGCAGGCCGGCCTGCCGATCCTGTCGGTGAGCACCGGCTCGTTCGAGACGGCCAACCTGCTCAACTCGCTGAACCGCGAAATCCCGGTGGACGATCGTGACCGCGCCGAGTTCATCACCGACTTCGTTGCCAGCCACCTCGACGCCACTTGGCTGCACCAGCGCTGCGGCACGCCGCGTGAACTGCGCCTGTCCCCGGCGGTGTTCCGCTACCAGTTGATCCAGCGGGCGCAACAGGCCAACAAGCGCATCGTCCTGCCCGAAGGGGCCGAACCGCTGCTGGTGCAGGCCGCGGCCATCTGCCAGGCGCGCGGCATCGCCCGCTGCGTATTGCTGGCCAAGCCCGAGCAGGTCGAGGCCGTGGCCCGCGCCCAGGGCATCAGCCTGCCGCCGGGCCTGGAAGTGCTCGACCCCGAGCTGATTCGCGGGCGTTATGTGGAACCGATGGTCGACCTGCGCAAGAGCAAGAACCTCAACGCGCCCATGGCCGAACAGCAGCTGGAAGACCCGGTAGTGATCGGCACCATGATGCTGGCCCTGGACGAAGTCGACGGCCTGGTTTCGGGCCTGGTGCACTCTACCGCCAACACCATCCGCCCGGCCCTGCAACTGATCAAGACGGCGCCGGGCGCGAGCCTGGTGTCGTCGGTGTTCTTCATGCTGTTCCCCGATCAGGTGCTGGTGTACGGCGACTGCGTGATGAACCCGCACCCGAGCGCCAGCGAGCTGGCCGAAATTGCCCGGCAGAGCGCCGAATCGGCGCATACCTTCGGCATCGCGCCACGGGTGGCGATGATCAGTTATTCCAGTGATTCGGCAAGCGACGAGGAAGTGGAGAAAGTGCGCGAGGCCACGCGCCTGGCACAGAGCGTGGAGCAAGGGTTACTGATCGACGGGCCGCTGCAGTACGACGCCGCCGCCAACCCCGAGATCGCCCGCCAGCTGGCGCCAGGCAGTGCGGTGGCCGGGCGCGCCACGGTGTTCGTGTTCCCCGACCTGAACACCGGCAACACCACCCACAAGGCGGTGCAGCGCAGTGCCGACGGGGTCAGCCTGGGGCCGATGCTGCAGGGGCTGCGCAAGCCGGTCAACGACCTGCCGCGCGGGGCGCAGGTGGACGATATCGTGCATACCATCGCGCTTACGGCGATCCAGGCCAGCGTTACCCGCTAGACCGCCACAACGTCCTGTAGGAGCGGGCTTGCCCCGCGAACACCGGCGTAGCCGGTGCCATGCACCGCGTCGCCTGCTTCGCGGGGCAAGCCCGCTCCTACAAAATCAGAGCATCAGGGATACTGCTGAACCTGCCCCTGCTGCTGGTCATACTGCTGGCCAGGAATCGGCTTGAGGTTGACCTCGACACGGCGGTTCTGCGCACGGCCATTGGCGTCGGCGTTGCTGGCGATCGGCTGGTCCGGGCCCATGCCGCGAACGGTTACGCGCGACGGGTCGACGCCCTGGGAAGTCAGGTAGGTGCTGACGGCCTGGGCACGGCGCTGGGACAGGTCCATGTTGTGCTGGCGGCTGCCGGTGCTGTCGGTGAAGCCGACCACTTCGATGGTGTTCTGGTTGAACTGCTTGAACGAGTTGGCCAGGTTGTTCAACGGGTTGTAGAAGCTTGGCGAGATGTTCGCCGAGTCGGTGGCGAAGGTGATGTTGCCCGGCATGATCAGCTTGATCTGGTCACCCTGGCGCTGCACTTCAACGCCGGTGTTGGCCATTTTGGCGCGCAGTTCGGCTTCCTGCTTGTCGGCGTAGTAGCCGTAGCCCGCTGCTGCTGCACCGACCGCAGCGGCGCCGATCAGCGCGCCCTTGCCACGGTTGTTGTGGTCGATGGCAGCACCGGCGATGGCGCCTGCCAGGGCACCCAGGCCGCCGTACTTGGCGGTTTTGCTCATGCCAGAGGACTCGCCCTGGGCCTGGCCCTGGTTGTCATAGGGGTTTTGCCCGGCGCAGCCCGTCATCAGGGCGGCGGTGGTTGCGACGATAATCAGGCGACGCATGGTGAACATGGACGAGCTCCTACAAAAAATTCGAATATGCGGCAGACTACGGATGGATGTATGCCAGCCTTGGATTACACGCGCCAGGAAAAATTCCGTGAAGCCTTTTTCATCAAGGCTCAAGCCCGCACGAACGGGTTCTCGCGCATTTCATCGCCCAGGCGGGTGTCCGGCCCATGGCCGGTGACCACCACGGCATCCTCGTCAAGGCAGTACAGCCGCTCCTTGATCGACCGAACGATAGCACGCGAGTCGCCACCCCACAGGTCAGTACGCCCAATACCCCGGCGGAACAGCGTGTCTCCGGCCACCAGCAGCTTGGCGTCGGCGAACCAGAAGCTCATCGAACCTGGGGTATGCCCCGGCGTGTGCAGGGCCACGCCGCAGCCGCAGGCCAGTTCCTCGTCATCGCCCAGCCAGCGGTCCGGTGACGGGACTGGGGTGTAGGGCACGCCGAACATCTGGCACTGCATTTCCAAGTTATCCCACAGCGGCTGGTCGTGCTTGTGCAGGTGCAAGGTGGCGCCGGTCAGCTCCTTGAGCTTGCCCGAGGCGAGGAAATGGTCGAAGTGCGCATGGGTGTGGATGATGCTCACCAGGGTCAGGCCATGGGCCTGCAGGCGGGCGAGGATCTTGTCCGGGTCGCCGCCGGGGTCGACGACGATGGCCTTTTTGCTGAGCGGGTCGCCGATCAGGGTACAGTTGCACTGCAGGGGGCCGACGGGGAAGGTTTCACGGATGAGGGTGGTGGGGGCAGCGTTCATGGGGGCTCCTGGCTACAGCCGGGATGGTAGCGTGGTCTTCGCTAGCAGGGAAATCGAGCGCCGCCTGCGCGGCGCATCGCGAGCTGCGCTCGCTCCTACCAGGCTTGCACAACCTTCCGTAGGAGCGGCGCTCGCCATCACGGCAGGAACAACCTGAACAACCCACCGCCCAACGCCCCGCCATTGGCGATCTCGATTCGCCCATGCACCCCATCGCGCTCATGCAGCCCGGCGATCCGCGCCGCGAAGTACAGCCCAAGCCCGGTGCTGCCACTGTGGGGCTCGATGCCCTGGGTGTAGTCCTGCTGGCGTTCGAGCATGCGCGCCGGGTACCCCGGGCCGTCGTCGTTGACGCTGATGACCAGGTGGTCGTCTTCCTCGGCAATGCTGATCAACAGCGCGTGCCCGGCATAGCGGGTGGCATTGGTCACCACGTTGGCGATCACCGAAGCCACCAGCTCGCGGTCGAAGAAGCCCAGCGGGTTGTCGCATTCGACGCGCCAGGTGGCGAGGATGTCGTTGTGCTGCAGCACCTGTTGGTGGGCGGCCAGTTGGGCTTCGATGAAGTCGTCCAGTTCATGGTAGTCCGGGCACACCGGCAGCTGGTTGGCACCGAGCTTGTACAAGCCCAGCAACTGCACCAGCATGCCGTTGAGGTGGCGAAACTCATGTTCGATCACCCCAAGTTCGGCACCGCCGCGCAGCTCCTCGGGCAGGCGCCCCAGCCACTGGTCGTGGGACTGGATCAGCGCGGAAAGCGAGTTCTTCAAATCGTGCACGGTGGAGGCAATCACCGTGGAAAAATCCAGCCCCTGGTTATCCTGACTCATGCGCCAAAGACCTTGATATGCAGTTTACGGTAGCGGTCAAAGCGGCTGTCGCTGGCGGGGATGCCGGCCACTCGGGTCAGGCAGTCGCGGCACTCCTGCAAGATCGCCGGCGGCGTTACCTCGCCACCGATGCGCAGCAGCGCTTGCGCGGTGTTCAGGGCAATACTGATGTTCTTCGGTTGTTGCGACAAGGCCTTGCGGAACATTTGCAGCGCTTCGTTGAGCTGCCCGGCCTGGTAACTGCGCACGCCTTGGCGGTTCAGGTCGACCGCCTCGGTCACCGCGTTGAGCACCATGGGGTCATCGGTCAGCTTGGCAACGCTCTGCATGACCTTGGGGTCGTCGCCATAGGTTTCCACGCAACCCTTGAGAATGGTGCCGCCGGCCCCTTCCTGGCCCAGCGACTGTAACTGCTTGGCCACGGTCAGGGCAGCCTCGACCGAGAAGAACTGGTCCATTTTGTCCAGCCGCTGCAAGGCCTGTTCGGTGAGCTTGGCGGCGGTGTCGGGATCACCTGCCTGCTGCAGGCTGGCAGCTTTCATCAAGCGTGCACGCACTTGCAGGCCCTGGTCATCGGCGTTGTCCTTGGCCACTTCGCTGAGCACGGTGTTGATTTCCACCCGCGCCCGCGCATCCAGGCCGAAGCCGGCATTCTTGCTCATCAGCGCCTGGGCCAGGCCCAGGTTGCTTTCGGCGTCCTTGTAGCGCGAGCTCTGGCCCTGGGTTACCGCGTGGCGGAACGCCTTGGACGCACTCTCGTAGTCTTCGTTTTCCAGCGCCAGCTTGCCCAGTGCAGCCTGGCGTCGCACGGCCAGTGGCGACAGGCGCACGGCCTCTTCGAGCAAGGTCTGCGCGCGCTTGGTATCGCCTTGGGCCACCAGCACGTTGGCCATGCCATCGTACAGGCCCGGCATGATCGGGAAGGCCTTGAGCGCCTGCTCGTACACACCCTGGGCCTGGGTGTTCTGGCCACGCTTGTGCATCAGGCTACCGAGCGCCGCGTACACCCACGGCTGCGGGCGGCTGGCGAGAATGCCCTTGAGGAATTTTTCCAGTTCTTCGAAACGGTTGAGGTCACGCAGGGCGTCGGCGCGGTAGCGCAGGCACAGCGGCGCGAAGCGCGGGTCTTTCTTGCACAGCTCGGCGCAGGCGGCCAGCACTTCGCCCGGGCGGCCGCGGTCCAGGGCCTGCAGAATCGGCTTGAGCAAGGTCTTGCGCTGGGTGAGCTTGTCCAGGCGCTGGGCCAGGCCGACCCGGTTGAAGGGCTTGGTCAGGTAGGCGTCCGGCTCGTGCTCCAAGGCGCTCAGCACAATCGCCTGGCTGCTCTCGGCAGTGACCATGATGAACACACATTCATGGCTGATCAGTTTGTCGAGGATCAGGTCCTCAAGCACCTGCTGGCCGTTCTTCTTGCCATCACCCAGATGGAAGTCCTGAAGGATATAGTCGTAGCGCTTCTGCCCGCACATGCGCAGGGCCTGCTCGCCACTGTCGGCCGTGTCCACGTCACGCACGCCCAATTCGCGCAGCATGGAACGGGTCGACGTGCGAAAGTCGGTGAAGTCGTCGACGATCAGAAAGCTCTTTTGCCCATACTGCAGCATCAACACGACCTGTATTGGAATGATTGAAGAATGGCGTGAAGCGATGCACACCGCCGAAACCTGTATCGACCGACTGTCGGGAAAGATGAGGGCAGCAATCACAGCCACTTAACAGTGGCTCTGAGCCAGTATTCTAGCCAGCCCTGGGGCCGACTGCCAGGGATCAGGCCAGCAAACCCAGCGACTTGGCCCGCGCCACGGCCTGGGTGCGCCGCTCCACGCCCAGCTTGCTGTTGATGTGGCTGGCGTGGGTCTTTACGGTGTGCAGGGAAATGAACAGGCGCTCGCTGATCTGTTGGTTGGAACACCCCTGGGCGATCAGTTCGAGCACCGACAGCTCCCGTGCACTCAACGCCTCACCCGAGCCACTGCTTGGCACTGCCGGTTCCGGCAACCGCGCCAGCAACTCAACCTGCACCGCGCAGGCCGGGCGCGCCAGCAATTGCTCGCGCAGCCACACCGGATGCCGCTCGATCAGCCGCTGGAAAGGTTGCAGCACGCCGCCACGGGCCGCTTCCAACGCCTGGGGCAACAACCTGGCCGCCTGGATTTCGTCGCCTTCTGCCAGTGCCTGGGCAAGCCATTGGCACAGCGCGTTCAAGGTCAGCATCATGCCGCCGCTGGCCTGGCCTTGCTCGACCAACCCGCGCAAACGCGCCACGGCCTGTTCGCCACGCCCTTGCACCTGCTCCAGCAGGGCCTGCTGCAGGGCAATGTGCAGGGGAAGCAGTGGGTGGAACTCAGGCGCCGCAGCGGGCTGCTCGCCGCCATAGGTTTGCCCCAGGCGCAACAGCCACGACTCGGCAAGGTCGGTACGGCCCTGGGCCAGCCACAGCTCGCACTTCACCAGGGTAATCATGGCCAGGTAGAAGATCGCAGGCACATCCCAGATATGCATCAGGCGCTCGGCCTCGGCCAGCTCGGCGAAGGCTTCGGCGTAGTGGCCTTCGCGGCCATCGAGCGAGGCAATCACGCAATGGCCGATCAGCACGCTGATGTCACGGCAGGCACGCGCCTCACCGAGCCCCGCGCGCAGGCGAGCGCGCCCATGTGCCGGCTGCAGGCGCGCCACCAGCAGGTAACCTTCATACAAGGTCAGCCGCGCCCGCACCGCATAAAGCCGCTGCCCGGAAAGCCCCTGCAGGCGTTGCAGGCCCTGGCGCACTTCCTCCAGGGCCCGCAGCACCTCGCCGCGGGCGTGCAGTACCCGGGCCCGGTCGTAATGGGCCAAGGCCTCGAATAATGGGTTGCCGACCCGCTGGGCCAGCTCCAGTGCTTCGCGATTCCAGCCACGGGCGCGCCAGAAATCGGCATCGGCAATGGCCAGGTTGGACAAGGTCGACAGGCATACCAGGCGCTGGCCATAGCGCTTGCCCGGCAGGCTCTGCAGCGCTTCGGTGCAATAGGCCAGGGTTCGCTCGCGGTCGCCCCGGCCACGGGCGATCACCCCGCTCAGGGCCAGCCATTGGGCGAGCATGGATTTCTGTGCCGTGGCCGACGGCGCCGGCAGAAAACGGCTGAGGTAGCTGGCCAGCTCCTCGGCGGCGTCCAGCTGGCAGGCCAGGCCCAGCGCCCAGCTGTACAGCACGATCAGCCGTGGCGTGCTGATCAGCAGGCTGTCGGGCAGGTCCATTTTCCAACGCAGCAGCATGCCGACGTTCTGTTCGGCCAGCAGTTGCTCTTCCGACAGGCTCTGCACCAGGTCGGCAGCCACATCCAGGTGGCCGGCGCGCAGGGCCTGTTCGACCGCCTCATCCAGCAGGCCTTGCGCCTGGAACCAGCGGCAGGCACGCAGGTGCAGGCACGCCGGCGGCTCGCTGGCCTGGCGGCTGCGCAACAGGTCGGAAAACAAGTGGTGATAGCGGTACCACAGGCCGTGTTCGTCCAGCGGAACCAGGAACACCTGGTGCGCCTGCAGGAAGCTCAGGATCGCGGCGCTGTCGTGCCGCTCGCGCAGGGCATCGCACAGCGCCGCGCAAAAGCGCTCCTGGCAGGCGGTGTCGTAAAGGAAGGCCTGCACGTCAGCCGGCAGGATGTCGATGACTTCTTCAAGCAGGTAATCGCGGATCAGCCCCTCGCCACCGTGCAGCGCCTGGGGCAAGGCGTGTTCATCGCCGCACTCGCTGGCCGCCAGTTGCCAAAACCGCAGGCCTGCCACCCAGCCATCGCTGCGCTGGATGAGGTTGTCCAGGGCCTGGCCACGCAGCCCGGTGGGCTGGCGGCCGATCACCGCCAGCGACTCCTCCGCAGTCAGGCGCAGGTCTTGCTCGCCGAGCTCGACGAGCTGGCGCTGCAGGCGCAGGCGCGCCAGGTGCCAGTCCGGGCGCTGGCGGCTGGTGACCAGCAGCACCAGCCCAGGCGGCAGATGATTGAGGAAGAACTGCAGGCAACGGTCGAGCACCGCGCCCTGGGCCAGGTGGTAGTCGTCCAGCACCAGCAGCAAGGGCGAGTCGGTGTGCAGGTACAGCGCCAGCTCGTCGAGCAGGCCATCGAGCCATTCTTCGAAGGCGAAGGGCTGGTGGCGCTGGCGCATCTTCAGCAGGCCCATGGCCTGGCCGCCCAGGGCGGGGCAGTATTGTTGCAGGCCTTCGAGCAGGCGCTCGAGGAAACGGCCGGGGTCGGCATCGCGCTGGCTGAGGCCCAGCCACAGGCTGCGCCAGTGCTCGGGCAACGCCTCGCAAAACTCCATGGCGAGCGAACTTTTGCCAAAGCCTGCGGGGGCATTGACCAGCAGCAGGCGCCCGCCAAGGCCGGCCTGCAAGCGTTGGCACAAACGTGCACGCGGCACGTGGCCGTCCGGCAGTGGCGGCCGGAAGAAACGCCCGTCCAGCAGGCCCAGGGCCTGACTGGCGAATCCATGCGTACGGGACAGATCAGTCATGGCCGGCTCGTTCTGGTGGGAAGACTTCGGCATTACGGATGGTTGCGAGACTAGCGGGTAATGCCTCGCTTTTGAAGATGATGGGCGCCATTGCCTGGGAAAAGACTGCGACAAAACGCAACATGGCGAATGGATAGGGGCTGGCGCGGGGGTTTGGCGGGGTATTCACCGGCTTTATACGCAGCGCCACCCCCTATGGAATAAACAGAGAACCCTGTAGGAGCGGGCTTGCCCCGCGAAGCAGGCGACGCGGTGCATGGCACCGGCTTCGCCGGTGTTCGCGGGGCAAGCCCGCTCCTACAGCGCACGTCACGATCCCCTCCAACAGAAACGCCCCGGGCAAGCCGGGGCGTTCTGGGGATCACACGGAGTCAGGTGGTTTCAGCTCAACGCACCCCCGACTGGCGCAGGGCGGCGGGCTGGAAGTCGGCCTTGCTGGCACTGAAGCCAAAATCGTAAGCCCGCTTCTCCTCGTTCTTCATGCCCAGGGCCAGGTAACGCCCCGACTGCAGGTCGTAGATGGCTTCCAGGGTGTACCACGGCACCTGCACGTTGTAGTACGGCTGGGCATGGGCCTCGGACACGCGCCACAGCTGGCCACGGCCGTCGTACTGGTCGATCACCGCAGCTTGCCAGGTGTCTTCGTCGATGTAGAAGTCACGCTTGGCATAGATGTGCCGCTGGCCCGGCTTCAGGGTCGCGACCACGTGCCACACACGGCGCAGCTCGTAACGGGTCAGGTCCTGGTTGATGTGCCCGGCCTTGAGGATGTCGGCGTACTTGAGCTTCGGGTCATCCAGCTTGAAGGCGTTGGAGGCGATGTACATCTCCTTCTTGCCCTCGAGTTTCCAGTCGTAGCGGTCCGGTGCGCCGTTGTACATGTCCAGGTTGTCCGAGGTGCGCAGGCCGTCGGCCGCGGTACCCGGGCCGTCATACGAAACCTGTGGCGCCTGGCGCACACGGCGCTGGCCGGCGTTGTAGATCCAGGCCTTGCGCGGTTCCTTCACCTGGTCGAGGGTTTCGTGTACCAGCAGCACGGTCCCTGCCAGGCGCGCTGGCGCGGTCACTTCCTGCTTGAAGTAGAACAGGATGTTGCCCGGGTTGTTCGGGTCGTAGTCCTTCATGCGGTCGCGGAACACGAACTGGTCCTGGAAGTACACCAGGCTGTACGAGCCGTTCTGCTGTGGCGTGGCCTGGGTCACCAGGCGGGTCACGCTGCCGCCACGGTAGCGGGTGATGTGGTTCCAGATCACTTCCAGGCCGGTTTTCGGAATCGGGAACGGCACGGCGGTCTGGAAGTTGTTCAGGCCGTTGCCACCCTCGACCAGGGTGGTGGCGGTGGCGTTCTTCTTGATGGCGGCGAACACGTCGTCCGGTACGGTGGAGCCGCGGTGGGTCTTGAACACCGGGATCTTGAAGGTATCGGGGTAACGCTTGAGCATCGCCAGCTGGCCGGGCGAGAGCTTGTCCTTGTACTGATCGGCATTCTGCGCGGTGATGGTGAACAGCGGCTTGTCACTGCCATAGGGGTCGGAGAGGAACCCCTTGGCATCGGCGCTACCGGCGGTTTTGGACAGCGGTTCCCACGCGCCGATGGAGCCATCGGCATTACCGGCCTTTTCTGCGCCCATCGGCGTCAGCGTAGTGCCCAGTTTGGCGGCCTCGTCGGCGGAAACCGCAGCCATGACGCTGGTCGCCAGCAGGGACAGGCCCAGCACACCGGCTTGCAGCAGACTTCTGGTCTTGTTCATGTCGTGTCGTCCTGGATCTGAATACTTAGAAGTTCACGCCGAAGCTGAGGGCGACGAAGTCGCGGTCATCCACGGTGCTGTACTTGCCGTCGAAGAAGTTGGTGTACGACAGGCTGGCGGTGTAGGTGTTCTGGTACTCGGCATCCACGCCCAGGCTGATCGCCTTGCGCCCTTCCTCGAAGTTGCCGCCAGGGCCTGGCGAGTAACCGGAGACGTCGTGGGACCAGGCCACGTTGGGCTTGAGGTTGACCCCGGCGAAGACGTCGTTGTAGTCCCAGATCACCCGGGCGCGGTAGCCCCAGGACGTGCTGGTGGTGTAGCCGTCGTTCTCGCACTTGCGGTTGAGGTTGGTGGTCGAGGCACCGGCACCGGCGCCGGCAATGGTGCTGGCGTTGAGCGCCTGGCAGGTATTGGCGCCGCCGGTGGTCGGCAGCGGGCCAGGGCCGAACACCGGGTCACGGCCATAGCGCACGTCGTGGGCGCTTTCCAGGCCACCAACGTGGGTAATGCCCAGCTCACCGACCACGGTCATGCGGCTGGCGCCCATCACCTGGTCGAAGAAGTGCGTCAGGGTGGTCTGGAACTGGGTGATTTCCTTGCGGCGGTAGCCGTGCAGGTCTTCACCCGGGGTGCCGCTGAGCAACGAGGCGTTGGCCAGCGCGCCACCCAGCGGGCGCACGCCAGCGAACAGGATGTCGGTGGTGTTGAGCTGCACCGGGGCGTTCGGGCGGTAGCTGATTTCACCGCTCCACGCGGTGCCGGTAGGCAGCGTGGTGGAGAAGCTCAGGCCATACAAGCGGATGTCTTCGGGGTATTCGACGAAGTACTTGGAGTTGCCCGCCACGATCAGCGGCGCCAGTGTGCGCAACTGCGCCGGCAGCGCGGCGATGCCCTGGAACACCGCCGGCGAGGCACCGGTGGCGCTGAAGATCGGCGCGCGGCTGTGGTAGTTCATGAAGTAGGCACCGAATTCGGTGTCCAGCGGCTCGAACATGTAGCGCAAGGCCACGCCGAACTGGCCGCTGTCGCGGGCATCACGGTCGGCGCCACGGCCCACCAGCACGCCCTCCTCGTTGATATTCACGCCGCGGGTGGCGAGGAACTGCTGCGCCGCTGCCGGCACCGTGCGGCTGCTGTTGAGCACGCGCAGGTTGTCGGTGCAGCCATCGGCGATGATGTCCGGCTGGGAGAAGAAGGTGCCGCAGTTGTCGACGACGGTCTGGTCCCACTCCAGCTGGTAGAAGGCCTCGGCCGACAGGTTGTCGGTCAGGCTCTGGGAGATGTAGAACATGTTGACCGGAATCAGGCCTTCCTTGACTTCGGCCCCCGGGCGGCGGAACGCGGCCACGTCGATGGGGTTGATCGAGTTGATGCCCCCGCCGATGAAGGTGCTTTCACCCCAGCTCACCACCTGCTTGCCGAAGCGCACCGAACCCGGCTGATCGCCAATCGAGTAGTTGTGGTAGATGAAGGCATCGAGCAGTTCGGCGCCCGACGACTTGGCGCCTTCCTTGCGGTTGGAATCGCTGATGTCCTTGAACGGGCGGCTTTCGTCCTTGAGCTCGAAGTCGTACCAGTACTTGCCCCGCACGAACACACCGGTATCGCCGTACTTGAGCTCAAGGTCATGGATGCCCTTGAAGATCTTCGAGAAGGTTTCGCCCTTCTTGAAGTTCAAGTGGCCGTCGTCGGAGGTCTGCGACAGGCCCTTGCCGCCGTTGTTGACCCCGATCAGGTTCTTGTTCGGGTTGGCAGTCGACCAGCTGGCACCGACGGAAAGCGATGAATCGAACTGACCTTCGATTTCCCCGATGTTGAAGCTGACGGCAAAAGCAGGACTTGCGAGCGTGGAAGCAAGGCTGACAGCCAGGGGCAGCTTGGCCCGGCGCCAGAACAGGTTTGCAGATTTCATCGACGCTACTCCATGTTCTTTTTTGTTATGGCAGTGAGTCCTTTCAAGAACGGCCCGAGCGACCGGTGTGCAGGCTTGCGCCCACGGCGACACGGCTTGCGCGTGCCGCCCTCCCCCATTCCTGAAAATCCCCTGGCCCGACTATAGCCAGCAGGCACAGGTGCTTGATCCCTCTAAAGTGTGATTTATGCACCGGCCGTCAAATCACCACCGACGTTTCCCTGGCGGCGCATTGGCCGTGCTGAAGCATGGCGTATTTTCGCCATTTGGCAAGGCGCCACCCCCTCTAGCACGCGGGTCGCGTTCTGACGCGCACGACCCGCGGCCGGTTTACAGGGTGGAAAGGAACGCGCTGTTGCTGGCCTGCCACTGGACGATGTCCTGGCGGATGCGCTTCTTGTCGAGCTTGCCGACACTGGTCTTGGGAATTTCAGTAACAACGGCGATCTGGCTGGGGATTGCCCACTTGTTGATGTGCCCCTGCTCGACAAAGGGCTTGAGGTGATCCTTCAGCGCCTTGGCATCGATGGCCTGGCCATCGCGCAGCACCAGCAGGGCGAACGGGCGCTCGCCCCACTGCGGGTCGGCCACCCCCACCACGGCCACTTCGCGCACGGCTGGGTGGCGGCTGACCAGGTCTTCGAGGTCGAGCGAGGAAATCCACTCGCCACCGGTCTTGATCACGTCCTTGATGCGGTCGCGGATGTCGATGAACCCCATGCCGTCGAGGGTGGCGACGTCGCCGGTGTGCAACCAGCCACCCTGCCACAGCTCCGCGCTCTTCTGCGCTTCCTTGAAGTAGCCCATGGTCAGCCACGGCGCACGCAGCACCAGCTCGCCCTGGGTTTCGCCATCGGCCGGAAGGAACCTGCCCTCGGCATCGACAATCGCCGCTTCCACCAGGGGCACCGGCACCCCGGCCTTGATCCGGTAGCTGACCCGTTCGTCCTCGCTGCCAGCCTGCAGCTCGTCGTTCAGGTGCGCACAGGAAATCAGCGGGCACGTCTCGGACATGCCATAGGCGGCGGTCAGCTGGATGCCACGGGCCTGCGCGGCCTTGTACAACGAGCTGTTCAAGGCGCTGCCGCCGATGATGATCTTCCAGCCGCCGAAGTCCTGGCCCTGGGCGTTGGGGCAGTTCAGCAACATCTGCAAAATGGTCGGCACGCAGTGGGAGAAGGTGACCTTCTCCTCGCGCCACAGCTTGACCAGCATGTCGGGCTCGTAGCGGCCTGGGTAGACCTGCTTCATGCCCATCATGGTGGCCGCGTAGGGAATGCCCCAGGCGTGCACGTGGAACATCGGCGTGATGGGCATGTACACATCGTCGCTGCCCAGCAGGCGCACGCTGTCGAGGCTGCCGAGCACCGAGGTTTCGGCCAGGGTGTGCAGCACCAGCTGGCGGTGGGTGAAGTACACACCCTTGGGGTTGCCCGTGGTGCCAGTGGTGTAGAAGGTGGTGGCCACCGAGTCTTCGTCGAAGTCGGGGAAGTCGTAGCGCGGGCTGGCGGCGGCCAGCAGTTGCTCGTACTCACCGACCAGGTTGGGCAGTTCGGCGGTCTTGGCCGGGCCGTCGGTCAGCAGCACGGTCTTGTCCACCGTGGTCAGCTGGTCGGCAATGCCCTGGTAGAGGCCGACGAAATCGCTGTTGACCAGCACGAAGCGGTCTTCGGCGTGGTTCATGGTGTAGAGAATCTGCTCGGGCGACAGGCGCACGTTGATGGTGTGCACCACCGCGCCAATCATCGGAATGGCGAACATGCATTCCAGGTAGCGATGGCTGTCCCAGTCCATCACCGCCACCGTGTCACCGGCCTTGACCCCAGCCTCGGTGAGCACGTTGGCCAGGCGCGCGATGCGTTCGTTGAGCTGTGGATAGGTCAGGCGCAGTTGGTCGCGGTAGACGATTTCGCGGGTTTTCTCGTAACGGCTGCCCGACATCAGCAGGCGCTTGATCAACAGCGGAAAGGTGTAGGCGCCCTCGGCGGGCTTGATCACACGGGTCTGCAACATGGATATCCCTTCTATCTGCAAAGCGGGCCGGAAAAGAGTGAAACAACTGTAGTAGCTGAATGTGACGGTCAAATCAGCCGAAGGAATGATTTGGCGACGCAAGGTATGAGTGGCATTGTGCGGGTTGATGGACCAACCCCTGCCCTGCCACCGGAGCTTCCCCTGATGCCCAGCTTGCGCCGCGCCGTGTTTCTCGACCACCCGTCCCTCGACCTTGGCGACCTCGACCTGTCGCCCTTGCAGCAGCAGTTCGATGAGCTCGAACTGTTCGCCACCACCCGCCCGGAGCAGGTAGCCGAGCGCCTGCGGGGCGCGGTGGCGGTGGTCAGCAACAAGGTCATGCTCGACGCCGAGGCGCTGGCGGCCAACCCGCAACTGAAGCTGATCCTGGTGGCCGCCACCGGCACCAACAACGTCGACCTCGCTGCAGCCCGCGCCCAGGGCATCACCGTGTGCAACTGCCAGGGCTATGGCACGCCGTCGGTGGCCCAGCACACCCTGGCCCTGCTGTTGGCCCTGGCCACGCGGTTGTGCGACTACAACCAGGCCGTGGCCGCTGGCCAATGGGCCAAGGCCAGCCAGTTCTGCCTGCTGGACTTCCCCATCGTCGAGCTGGAAGGCAAGACCCTCGGCCTGCTCGGCCATGGCGAGCTGGGCGGCGCCGTCGCCCGCCTGGCCGAGGCCTTCGGCATGCGCGTGCTGAGCGGGCAGATACCTGGCCGCCCGGCGCGCGACGACCGCCTGCCACTGGAAGAACTGCTGCCGCAGGTCGATGCCTTGACCCTGCACTGCCCGCTGAACGAGCACACCCGGCACATGATCGGCGCCCAGGAACTGGCGCTGATGAAAAAGGGCGCGCTGGTGGTCAACAGTGCCCGTGGCGGCCTGATCGACGAACAGGCCATGGCCGATGCCCTGCGCAGCGGCCACCTGGGCGGCGCCGCCACCGACGTGCTCAGCGTCGAGCCGCCGGTCAACGGCAACCCGCTGCTGGCCGGCGATATTCCACGCCTGATCATCACCCCGCACAGCGCCTGGGGCGCGGTGGAAGCACGCCAGCGCATCGTTGGCCAATTGGCCGAGAACGCCAAGGCCTACTTCGAAGGCGCCCCCCGTCGGGTAGTGAGTTGAGCGTCAGCTGAGCCCCAGGCCCGGCTCTGCTACACTGCGCGACTTTTTTCAGGAGGCGTCGTCCATGGACCCGCGCAGTGAAGTGTTGCTCCGCCAGGCGGAACTGTTCCAGGGCCCGCTGCTGGTCGCCGGCGCCCCCGCCGATGGCCTGCTCGGGCAGCTGCCCGGCGCCCACGGCTGGACCTGGCATGCCGGCGACCAGGCCATGCTCGACGCCCGCTTCGCCGGGCGCAGCCATTATGGCGTGGCGGTGCCGCCGGTGGCTTTCGAGGCCGCCGTGTTGTTCCTGCCCAAGTCCCGCGAGCTTGCGGCCTACCTGCTCAACGCCCTGGCCTCGCGCCTGGCCGGGCGCGAGCTGTACCTGGTCGGCGAGAAGCGCGGCGGCATCGAGGGCGCGGCCAAGCAGCTGCAGGCCTTCGGCAAACCGCGCAAGCTGGACAGCGCGCGGCATTGCCAACTGTGGCAGGTCACTGTCGACAACGCACCTGAAGCCAAGGCGCTGGAAAGCCTGGCCGAGCGCTTCACCCTTGAACTCGAGGATGGCCCGCTGCAACTGGTGAGCCTGCCCGGCGTGTTCAGCCACGGCCGCCTCGACCGCGGCACGGCGCTGCTGCTCAAGCACCTGGACAACCTGCCGCTGGGCCATGTGCTGGACTTCGGCTGTGGCGCCGGCGTGCTCGGGGCCACGGTCAAGCGGCGATACCCACAAAGCCGGGTGACGCTGCTGGACGTGGATGCCTTCGCCGTGGCGGCAAGCCGCCTGACCCTGGCGGCGAACGGCCTGGAAGGTGAAGTCATCAGCGGTGACGGTATCGACGCGGCGCCTGTCGACCTGAGCCTGATCCTGAGCAACCCGCCGTTCCACACCGGGGTGCACACCAACTACCAGGCATCGGAAAACTTGCTGAAAAAATCAGGCGAACACCTGCGAAAAGGTGGCGAAATGCGCTTGGTTGCCAACAGCTTCCTGCGTTACCAACCGCTGATCGAAGGGGCGCTTGGCAACTGCACCACCTGTGCCGAAGCCGACGGTTTCCGAATCTACCGCGCAACACGCGGTTAAAAAAACAAGGCTTGCCGAAAGCGTTTCGGCTAGGCAGAATCCGCACCGTCCTAGGGGAGTAGTCTCCCGCGAGCGCCTTGCTCGCCCGGTACGCGTCAACATACTTGGCCCACAGGCCATGGCGCGTGCGACCCAGCGACCTGCGCAGACAGGTCCCGGGTTTGACAAGACCTATGACACGCACACCTTACCCGGGGCGGGGAGGCTGTACGTGTCATAGCCGTGTCGACCCGCCCCCGTTAGGAAACCTGATGCTGGAATCTCTGTTGGTCCCCACCGCAATCGTTGCCTTGGCCGAAATCGGCGACAAGACGCAACTGCTCGCCCTCATTCTCGCCGCCCGCTTCCGCAAGCCCTGGCCGATCATTGCCGGCATCGTCGCCGCCACCCTGGCCAACCACGCCGCCGCCGGTGCCGTGGGTGCCTGGGTCAGTGGTTTCTTCACCGAAACGGTGTTGCACTGGGTGCTGGCCGCCAGCTTCACCGCCACGGCCCTGTGGACCCTGGTGCCAGACAAGATGGACGACGACGAGAACCCGGCCCGGCGCTTCGGCCCATTCCTGACCACGTTGATTGCCTTCTTCCTAGCCGAGATCGGTGACAAAACCCAGGTGGCCACGGTGATGCTGGCCGCCCAGTACCCCCACCTGATCATGGTGATTATCGGCACCACCCTGGGCATGTTGATTGCCAACGTGCCGGTGGTATTGGCGGGTAACTTCGCGGCAGACAAACTGCCATTGGCGCTGATTCGCCGGCTCGCGGCAGCTGCGTTCTTCGTGCTGGCCGTGGTGGCGGTGTATTCGGCCATGAAGACCAGTGGCTGGGTGGGGTAAGGCCAGAGCGGCGCATCGCGCGCTCCTATGGAACAAATCGTATCTATATGATTTAACGGGCATTTTCTGTAGGAGCGGGCTTGCCCCGCGAAGCAGGCAGCGCAGTGTATGGCACCGGCTTCGCCGGTGTTCGCGGGGCAAGCCCGCTCCTACAGGGGGATTGCAGCCAGCAGGGCTTATGACTTGCTTGCGGCCTGATACAGCGGCATTACCTTCGGAATCGCCGCCTGCAACGAGGCGATTCGGCTGCTGGATGCCGGGTGGGTGCTCATGAACTCAGGCGGGGCGCCTTCGGAGGCCTTGCTCATCTTGTTCCACAGGGTGATCGCTGCATTCGGGTCGTACCCCGCACGTGCCGACAGCTCCAGGCCGATCAGGTCGGCTTCGTTCTCGTTGGCACGGCTGTTGGGCAAGGTCATGGAGTAGTTCACCACGGTATCGGCCAGCGCCATGCTGTCCTGGCCCAGGCCCAACAGGGCACCGGCACCCTGGCGCGCCATCTCCACGCCATAGGCCTTGGACATCGCTTCGCGGCTGTGCTCGCGCAGGGCGTGGGCGATTTCATGGCCGACCACCGCGGCAATTTCCGCGTCGGTGAGCTGGAGCTGGTCGATCAGCCCGGTGTAGACGATGATCTTGCCGCCCGGGCCGCAGTTGGCATTGAGTTCGTCACTCTTGATGACGTTGACTTCCCAGTTCCATTGGGCGGCATCGGGCCGCAGCTTCGGCGCCTGGGCGATCAGCCGGCTGGCGATGTTCTGCACCCGCTTGGCATCGGCACTGGACTTGTCCAGCACGCCCTTGCTCGACGCTTCCCCAAGGGTTTGTTGGTAAGACTGGGCGTACATCTGGTTGACCTGGTCGGTCGACAGCATGCTGAACATGTACTGCTTGCGCTCGACGCCGACAGCACCGCCACTGGTGGTGTTCACCGCCTGGCAGCCGCCCAGCAGGATACCGGCGCCCAACAGGCTGATGACAAAAGACTTACGCATGAAAACACTCCCTTTTTGCATGCGCCGTATCCTAGGCCGAGTCGGCCTTTACCCGCCATAGCCGCAGGGAAGATTTTCTGTTGCAGGCCCATTCGCGGGGCAAGCCCGCTCCTACAAAACCATGCAACCCCCGCGAAAGGGCCGGCACAGGCACCCCATCAGGCAGGGGTAAGGCACTCCGGCGCATCCAGCTTCGGATCATTGACGAAATGCGCCAAGGCCCGCTCGCGCAATGCCCCGGCCGGGCTGGCCAACAGTTCGTGCAGACGCGCCAGGGGGGTGTCCGGGTCCAGCCAGGCCGCCTGCCCCGCGGCATCCAGAAGCAGTGGCCGGCGCTGATTCATTGCCGCCTGGGTCACCACCGCGCAACTGAGCCAGACCTGGTCCTGCACCGGGTAGGCCTCCCAGATCGCGGCAAAGTACAGTGCAGCGCCCTCCCCCGGGGTCAGCCAGTAAGGCCGCTTGCGCACCGTGCCGCGCCACTCGTAGAAGCCGTTGGCCGGCATCAGGCAGCGCCGCTGGCGAAACGCCTCACGGAACATCGGCTGCTCGGCCAGGGTTTCGGCCCGGGCGTGGGCGGGGGTGCGCGACAGGTCGGTGAGCCACGCCGGGGTCAACCCCCAGCGCGCCTTGGCCAGTTGCTGCTGGCCATCGAGCTGGCGCTGGATCAGCACCGAGGCGCCGGGCGAGATATTCCATTGCGCCGGCTGGCCGGCGGGGAAGCCCGGCAGGCTTGTGAGTGCCTGGGGCCAGCGGAACAGGGCGTAGCGTCCACACATGGGCGAATTCAGAACCTAACAGATCAAGGTACCGGGATGGCTCTCCGGTTCGTCGCCGGCAAGCGGCTGGGCACCATTGTACGCATCGATCAGCTGCCGTGCGTACTCGGCCTGGTCATCCGGCACCGCCAGGCCGAGCAACCCCTGCAATGGCAACTCGCCCACCGCGCCCATCAGGTCACGCCCGGCCAGGTGCACCTCGATGCCCTCGCTGACCAGCATGCCCACCAGCATTTCGGCTTCCAGCAGGTTTTCCGGTTCGTAGATTCGCCGCATCAGTCATTCTCACCGTAAACATCCAGCATCCACTCCTCGCCATGCACCTGCAGCACGAAACGGATAGGCTTGCAGCATACCTGGCAGTCCTCGATGTACTCCTGGTCGCCACCGGACAGGTCCACCGTGGTTTCGACTTCCTCGCCACAATAAGGGCAATCGTAAATCGCAGTTTCCAGCATCGCGGCCTCCGGGGTGACTTGTGCGTATAATTGCCGGTCTGTTTACAGGGCCCGTGTGTGTCGAGCCGTTTTTCGGCCCCGCCCCTACCTTATTACCCTAGCCGTTTCCAACAAGAGAGCATGATGGGCGAATTCGATGCCATCCGACCGTACGACGACGCTGAGGTCCCTGCCGTTCTGGCACGCCTGCTCAGCGACCCGGCATTCCTCGATATCCTCACCCACTTCCGCTTCCCGCGCGCAGCCGGCACGTTCGGCTGGCTGCTCAAGCCGCTGATCGCCCGCCGCCTGCGCAAGGAATTCGCCGGCGTGACCTGCGTCTCTACCCTGCAGGACAAAGTCGAGTACTACGTCGACCACACCATCGAGCGCGCCACCGACGGCGTCACCTACTCCGGCGTCGAACAGCTCAAGTCCGGTACTGCCTACCTGTTCCTGGCCAACCACCGCGACATCGTGATGGACCCGGCCTTCGTCAACTATGCGGTGTACCACGCCGGCCTGCCCACGCCGCGCATCGCCATTGGCGACAACCTGCTGCAGAAGCCGTTCGTCAGCGACATGATGCGCCTGAACAAAAGCTTCATTGTGCACCGCTCGATCAGCGGCCGCCGCGAGAAGCTAGCCGCCTACCAGTTGCTGTCGGCCTACATCAACCACTCGATTCGCAACGACGGCACCTCGATCTGGATCGCCCAGGCCGAAGGCCGCGCCAAGGACGGTGACGACCGCACCGACTCGGCAATCCTCAAGATGTTCCACATGAGCCGCAAGGACGAACCCTTCGGCGCAGTGATCCAGAGCCTGAACCTGATTCCGGTGTCGATCAGCTACGAATACGACCCCTGCGACCAGGCCAAGGCCCGCGAGCTGTACATCCGCGCCACCACCGGCACCTACAAGAAGGCGCCGGGCGAGGACGACAACAGCATCGCCAAGGGCATCACCGGCTACAAGGGCCGGGTGCACATCAACTTCGCCCCGCCGGTGACCGAGTATTACGAGGACACCAAGCAGCTGGCCCAGGAAACCGACCGGCAGATTCTCGGCGGCTACCGCCTGTTCCCGGTGCACTACCTGGCGTATGCGATGTGGAGCGAAAAGGACGAAACCCTGCAGGTGCCAAGCGCCGAGCAGGTGTTCCCGGCCGATGAGCTGGCCAAGGCCCGCGAAGAATGGCAACGCCGGCTGGATGCCTGCCCTGAGGAGCAACGGCCTTACCTGGTGCTTCAGTATGCGACGCCGGTGCGTAACCAGTACCAGGTCAGGCAGCAGGCTTCGGTGGCCTGATGGGTTGGCGGGCCGCGTTGCGGCCATCGCGAGCTCCTACGACGGGCATCCGCAGAGCCGGTAGGAGCGAGCGCAGCTCGCGATAGGGTTTCAGACCCAGGTGCTGAACCAGGACAGCAGCAGCGCCATGGCCAGGCAGGAAAAGCCGAGAATGTAGTAGTAGCGCGGCACTCGCTGGTCGATGGCATCCACCAGCCCTTCGTCCACCGCCAGGCTCTCGCGGGTGATTGCCTCGCGCCGCCGCGCACTCTGCAGCAGCAGGCCACCCGGGCAGGTCAGCAACAGCGCCAGCAGGTTGATCAGCTTGGTCGGGTGGGCGGCCAGGAACCCCCAGAGCACTTGCAAGGACATCACGCAACCTCGGTTAGAACGACAGCGAAGCCCGGCATTCTACCGAAGTCCGGCCTGGGCGCCCGGCCTGGGCGACAAAGTGTCACTAAATTTCATCTGTCACATGCTCGTCATTCAGGCAGGCCACTCTATCGGCCTTTTACCGTACCGGAGCTTGTCGATGCTGCACGCCGAAAACCAGGACCGCCTCTATCTCGTGGCTCAGAGCGATGAGCAGCAGGCGTTGATCGATGGTTTCGCCATCAATGTCCAGGACCGCCAATGGCTGGTGTACTGCGCGCTGGGCGGGCATGTGCATGAAGACTTGCCCGAAGTGGACATGAGCACAGGCGTCAGCCTGCTGGATTTCCATATAGAAGCCGCCTAGCTCTGCTCGCGCCTACCAGGCCTCATTGGCCCCGTAGGCGCAAGCGGCGCCCGATTGCTGCCTTACTCGCCCAACACCTGGCCAATGGTCGGGTCCTTGAACAGGCGGGTCAGCGCATCACTCAGCACGCCCCCCACCAGCTTGGTGTTGGTTTCCTGGTTCGGCGCCATGCCGAAGCGCTGGTCCAGCGAAGCACCGTAGCGGCCGCTGTAACGGCGGTTGGCATTGGACACGTCGGCCCGGAAGGTGGCACCGATGGTGGCCTCGGTCACGTACAGGTTGTCCTTGGGCGATTGGTACTTGAGCTCCGCCAGGGTCACGGTCAGCTGCGGCGCGTTGTAGGCGTTCGGCGTCGGGGTGAAGCCGAGCAGGCGCACGGCGGCTTCAGCCTGGGCCTGCAGCTTGGGTACCACATCGTTGCCATTGACGCTGATGGTGCTGGTTTCCGGGTACATGCCACCTCGGGTGCCCAGGGACTGCGAAGGCCGGCCATCAACCACCTTGACCACCACCGGCTGGCCGTGGCCGACCGGGGCGAGCTGCGCCTTGAGCGTGGGTTGCGGGCTGAGTTGTTGCGGGCTGTGGGCACATCCGACCAGGCTCAGGCTGGCTACGGCGATCAAACCGAACAACAGACGTTGCAACATGCGCGTTTCTCCAGAAAATGCGTCAAAGGCCCACAGTATACCCAGCCAGGCACAAACCAGTCATCGCCTCGGCCCCCTTGTCACAATGGTTTCATCGCCTCCCCCGTATCCTTGCGCCAAGCCCTCCCGCACAGGACTCACCGCCATGGCCTCGCTCTGGACCCAACTGTTCCAACGCCCGCGCCACCACGCCTATGCCCGCCTCGACAACGAAGGCAAATGCCTGGCATTCAAGGAATGCAACGAGCCGCCAAGCGGCAGCGGCTGGGTGCGAATCAGCGAAGTGCGGCTGGCCTGGCTGGGCCGCGAGCTGCCCGCCGAAGCCCGGGTTTGCGTACGCGCAAGCCGCCGTTGGCACCAGCGCATCCTCGCGGCCTGACAAACGCTGCAATAAAAACCACGAATTACGACCTTTCTGCCCGCGACATCGTTATAATCTCCCCCCGATTATAAGGACGTCTCCTGATCGGGCCCCGCATCCGCCGATTGACCCCGGCACCGTCACCCGCTTCGCCCACAGAGAGCCTTCCACTCAGGTCTTGCATCGGCTGTCGTGCCTGCTTTTCCGGCCCTTCGCACTGCATGAACCTGTGGGTTGCCATCGCGCAGTCCCCTTTTGAGGTTCACGACTCCAAAAGAGCGTGAAAAAACGGTTTTCACAACTTCACGAGAGTGTGGCGAGCAAATGAACAGTCTGGCATGTGTAAAAGCGGCAGATGTGTCCCGAACAGCCCTGAACAGGCGGTCAACGCGCTCATTCTGGATGAGTGTCTGAGGCCGTTCCATAACGCACGCACGACACCTTGACCATAAGTCGAATTGCCGCACCCGTGGCAATCGGGGTTCAATAGCGCAACCCGAAGACTGATTGGCGGTGTCCGCGGAAGTTGCAAGAACTGCGAAGAGTCGGACATGGCGATCCTGGCAACCCCAGTGATGCTGTGCTGTCAATTAGGTAGCTGTAGATTGTGGAGACGCGTTAAATGGCGCAGAACGAATCGGTTGATGTGGTACTGGTAGGCGCGGGCATCATGAGTGCCACCCTGGCCGTACTGCTCAAGGAGCTTGACCCGACCCTGAAGCTTGAGGTCGTCGAGGCAATGGACTCCGGAGCCGCGGAAAGCTCCAACCCTTGGAACAACGCAGGCACCGGCCACGCTGGCCTGTGCGAGCTGAACTACACGCCCCAGGCCGCCGATGGCAGCATCGACATCAAGAAGGCCGTGCACATCAACACCCAGTTCGAGGTTTCGCGCCAGTTCTGGGCCTACCTGAGCAAGAAAGGCAACTTCGGCTCGGCCCGTGCCTTCATCAACCCGGTCCCGCACCTGAGCTACGTCGAAGGTGACAAGGGCGTGTCCTTCCTCAAGAAGCGCTTCGAGCTGCTCAAGCAGCACCACGCTTTCGCCGAAATGGAATACACCGAAGACCAGGCCGTGATGAAGGACTGGATGCCGCTGATGATGCCGGGCCGCCCGGCCGACCAGCGCATCGCCGCCACCCGCGTGATGAAAGGCACCGACGTCAACTTCGGCGCCCTGACCAACAAGCTGCTCAAGCTGCTGGGCGATGCACCGCAAGCCCAGGTCAAGTACAGCAAGAAAGTCGTCGGCCTGCGCCGCAACGGCAGCGGCTGGACCGTGAGCATCAAGGACGTCAACAGCGGCAGCAGCCGTGAAGTGGACGCCCGCTTCGTCTTCCTCGGCGCCGGTGGCGCGGCCCTGCCGCTGCTGCAACTGTCGGGCATTCCGGAAAGCAAAGGTTTCGGCGGCTTCCCGGTCAGCGGCCAGTGGCTGCGTTGCGACAACCCGGAAATCGTCAAGCAGCACCAGGCCAAGGTGTACAGCCAGGCTGCAGTCGGCGCCCCGCCGATGTCGGTGCCACACCTGGACACCCGCGTGGTCGACGGCAAGAAGTCGCTGCTGTTCGGGCCTTACGCCGGCTTCACCACCAAGTTCCTCAAGCACGGCTCGTTCATGGACCTGCCGCTGTCGGTACGCATGGGCAACATCGGCCCGATGCTGGCCGTGGCGCGCGACAACATGGACCTGACCAAGTACCTGGTCAGCGAAGTGATGCAGTCGATGGAGCAGCGCCTGGAATCCTTGCGCCGCTTCTACCCGCAAGCCAAGGCCGAGGACTGGCGCCTGGAAGTGGCTGGCCAACGGGTGCAGATCATCAAGAAAGACCCGAAAAAAGGCGGCATCCTGCAGTTCGGCACCGAGCTGGTTTCGGCCCAGGACGGCAGCCTCGCGGCCCTGCTGGGCGCATCGCCAGGTGCTTCGGTGACCGTGTCGATCATGCTGGAGTTGATCGAGCGCTGCTTCCCGGAGCAGGCCAAGGGTGCCTGGGCGGCCAAGCTCAAGGAAATCTTCCCGGCCCGCGAGAAGACCCTGGCCGCCGATGCGGCGCTTTACCACAAGATCAGCGCCGACAACGACGTGGCGCTGGAACTGGTGGAAGACAGCCCGGCCAAGCATTACGCCTGAGCTGGCCTGTAACGAAAAAACGCCCCGCGGGGCGTTTTTTTGTGCCGGCCCTTTCGCTCCTACAAGGAATCGCGTGCTCTTGTAGGAGCGGGCTCGCCCCGCGAAGAGGCCGGTACAGGCCTACCAATCAGCCACGGGCGTTGATGATGATCTCGATGTACTCCGGCGCATTGCGCTGGTCGGCGATCACTTCGGCAAAGGTCTTGCCGTGCTCGTCCTTGCCGTCGAGGTCCAGCCCGGCTTCGACGAAGAAGCCCACGAAGCGCTCGAAGTCATCGATGCGCAGCCCGCGGTAGGCCTTGATCAGCTTGTGATGGGAAGGCGAGGTCAGGCCATCGGCCGGCTCGAACTGTAGGAACGACTTGACGTAGTCATCGCTGATCTCGTCACCAATCACCTGCTTCTTGTCTTTGCGCATTGCCGGCTCCAACTGACCATCACGGAATTTCGAAGGCCGGCAGTTTACCCCCCACAGGCGCCGCGCCTCAACGCGAACGTACGGTGCCGGTGTGCAGGTCGGCCCAGACATGGCCGTTGGCGTAGGTGAGAAACTGCACGTAGACGGTTTCGTTGCGCAGCAGGTCCATGACCACGCGGTAATCGCTCACCGGGTAGTTCAGGCTCAGGGTGCGGGTCTTGTCGTCGTACACCGGCTTCTTCAGGCTTTTGCCCGCTTCGCCGTCGAAGGTCAGCAGCACCTGGCTGATGGTCGCGCCCTTGCTCAGGGGCTTGCCCTTCAGGCGCATCTGCAGCGAGGCGGTGATCGGGATCGGTTGCTGGTCGGACTGGCGCTGGGCACCCACCACCACGGAGTAGTCGGTCACTTGCAGCAATTGCTGGCCGGTCGGCGCTTCCTGGCGCAGGGACTGGTCATCGGGCGGGAGGAACTGGCTGTGCAGCGGTGCGGCGGCGAGAGGCAGGCTCACCGCCAGCAGCAGGGGAAGAATCGCACGCATGTGAGGCTCCTTGGCATGAAGGAGCACTCTAGCACGCGGGGCGGCTACTGCCGATCACAGCCCCTTGACGGCAAAGATGCCGTTGGCGTTGCGCCAGTAGCCTTTATAGTCCATGCCGTAACCGAAGATGTAGCGGTCCACGCACGGCAGGCCGGCGTAGCTGGCCTTCAGGCCTGGGCTGGCCTTGCGGTCGTGGTCCTTGTCGATCAGCACGGCGGTGTGCACCGCACGTGCGCCGGCATGCTTGCAGAATTCGATGATGGCGCTGAGGGTGTGGCCCTCGTCGAGAATGTCGTCGACGATCAACACGTCACGGTCGATGAACGACACTTCAGGCTTGGCCTTCCAGAACAGCTCGCCGCCACTGGTCTGGTTGCGGTAGCGGGTGGCGTGGATGTACGAGACTTCCAGCGGGAACTGCAGGTGGGTCAGCAATTTACCGGCGAAAATCAGGCCACCGTTCATCACGCAGAACACCACTGGGTTCTTGTCGTGCAGTTCCTGGCTGATCTGTGCGCCAACCTTGGCGATGGCCGCTTCCACTTCGGCTTCGGGGTACAGGCAGTCTGCCTCGCGCATGACTTGATGAATGTGCTCGAGATCGGCGGACATGGCGCTCTCCGGGGGGGCATTTTGGAAAAGCGGGCAAAGGTACGCATCCGCTCGTCACAGATCAAGCATTTATGGACTAACGTGCAAAAGGACTACACGACAGCACAGGCTGAATAGATTAATCTAGCGCGGTTTTTTTGCCCGCCTTTCGGAGCCCCCCATGCCTACTCGTGAGATCCGCCATCCGCTGATCCGCCATAAGCTCGGCCTCATGCGCCGTGCCGACATCAGCACCAAGAATTTTCGCGAACTCGCCCAGGAAGTCGGCGCGCTACTGACCTACGAAGCCACCCAGGACCTGCCACTCGAAACCTACGAGATCGACGGCTGGTGCGGCAAGGTGCAAGTTGAAAAAATCGCCGGCAAGAAGATCACCGTGGTGCCAATCCTGCGCGCCGGTATCGGCATGCTCGACGGCGTGCTCAGCCTGATTCCGGGCGCCAAGGTCAGTGCCGTGGGCGTTGCCCGCAACGAGGAAACCCTCGAAGCGCACACCTACCTGGAAAAGCTCGCCCCCGACATCAACCAGCGCCTGGCCCTGATCATCGACCCGATGCTCGCCACCGGCGGCTCGATGGTCGCCACCATCGACCTGCTGAAAAAGGCTGGCTGCAAGGAAATCCGCGCCATGGTGCTGGTTGCCGCACCAGAAGGCATCGAGGTGGTGGAAAAAGCCCACCCGGACGTACAAATCTACACCGCCTCGATCGACCAGCGCCTGAACGAGCATGGTTACATCGTCCCAGGCCTGGGCGATGCCGGTGACAAGATCTTCGGCACCAAGCAGAAGGACGCCTGACCATGCAGGACGGCTTCAACGACCCGCTCTGGCGGCAGGTCCTCTCGGGCGCGCAGATGCTCTTCGTGGCGTTCGGCGCGCTGGTATTGATGCCCCTGATCACCGGCCTCGATCCAAACGTCGCGTTGTTCACTGCCGGCATCGGCACCTTGCTGTTCCAGCTGGTCACGGGCCGTCAGGTGCCGGTGTTCCTGGCTTCGAGCTTTGCCTTCATTACCCCGATCATTCTCGCCAAGGGCCAGTTCGGCCTGGCCGAGACCATGGGCGGGGTGATGGCCGCAGGCTTCGTGTACACCTTCATGGGCCTGATGGTGAAGATCAAGGGCACCGGCTTCATCGACCGCATGCTGCCGCCGGTGGTGATCGGCCCGGTGATTATCTCCATCGGCCTGGCCATGGCACCGATCGCCGCCAACATGGCGATGGGCAAGGCCGGCGACGGCAGCGTGCTGCTGCCGTACAAGACGGCGATGATGATCTCCATGCCGGCCCTGCTCACCACCCTGATCGTTGCAGTGTTCGGCAAGGGCATCTTCCGCCTGGTGCCAATCATTGCCGGGGTGCTGGTGGGCTTTGCCCTGTCGTTCGCCTTCGGCGTGGTCGACACCGCCAAGATCGCCGCGGCGCCTTGGCTGGAGATTCCCAACTTCACCGCGCCCGCCTTCAACTGGCAGGCAATTCTGTTCATCGTTCCGGTGGCCCTGGCCCCGGCGATCGAGCACATCGGCGGGGTGATCGCGGTGGGTAGCGTCACCGGGCGCGACTACCTGAAAAAGCCTGGCCTGCACCGCACCCTGCTGGGTGACGGCCTGGCCACCACCGCCGCCGGCCTGTTCGGCGGCCCGCCCAACACCACCTACGCCGAGGTGACCGGTGCGGTGATGCTGACCAAGAACTACAACCCGAAGATCATGACCTGGGCGGCGGTATTCGCCATCTCCCTGGCCTTCATCGGCAAGTTCGGCGCGCTGCTGCAGAGCATTCCGGTGCCTGTGATGGGCGGCATCCTGTGCCTGCTGTTCGGCTCGATCGCCGCCGTGGGCATGAACACCATGATCCGCCACAAGATCGACCTGAGCGAGGCGCGCAACCTGGTGATCGTTTCGGTGACCCTGGTGTTCGGTATCGGCGGCGTGCTGGTTGGCAGCGGTGACGGCCCGGACGATTGGGGCCTCAAGGGCATCGCCCTGTGCGCCATCGTGGCCATTGCCTTGAACCTGATCTTGCCGGGCAACGATGGCTGGAAGCACAAGAAGCTGGATGACCCGTTGCCTTGATCCAGCCGGCCTCTTCGCGGGGCAAGCCCGCTCCTACAAGAGCATACGATTCCTTGTAGGAGCGGGCTTGCCCCGCGAAGAGGCCAGCCCAGGCCACCCCACACTCAAACCGCTTCGCACATCCCCGCCAACACCCTCGCCCACTCCGGGTGGTCATTCAGGCATGGCACCAGCACCAGCTCCTGGCCGCCAGCCTCGACGAACTGCTCGCTGCCGCGCATGCCAATCTCTTCCAGCGTCTCGATGCAATCGGCCACGAACGCCGGGCACATCACCAGCAGTTTCTTCACCCCAGCCTTGGCCAGCTCATCAAGGCGCGCCTCGGTATAGGGTTCGATCCACTTGGCCCGCCCCAGCCGCGACTGGAACGACACCGACCACTTGCCGTCGGGAATGCCCATCTTCGCCGCGAACGCCTTGGCCGTTGCCAGGCACTGGCCGCGGTAGCACACCGCACGCATCTGGGCACTGGCGTCCTTGCAGCAGTCGGCTGCCTGGAAATCGTGCTTGCCGGTGGGGTCGAGCTTTTTCAGGTGACGCTCCGGCAGGCCGTGGAAGCTCAGCAGCAGGTGGTCGTAGTCCTGCTGCAGGTGTGGCCTGGCGCTGGCCACCAGGGCATCGATGTACGCCGGGCGATCGTAGAACGGCTGCAACACCCGCAGCTCCAGCGGCAAGTGGCGCGCGGCCACGGTTTGCTGCGCCTGGGCCACCACCGTGGTCACCGTGCTGTCGGCGAATTGCGGGTACAGCGGCGCCAGGGTGACCTTGCGCACGCCTTGGGCGGCCAGGCGTTCCAACACCTCGGGCAGTGCCGGCTGGCCATAGCGCATGGCGATTTCCACCGGGCCATGGGGCCAGTGCTCGACCATCGCCGCCTGCAGGCGACGGGTCAGCACCACCAGCGGCGAGCCCTCGTCCCACCAGATCGAGGCATAGGCATGGGCCGATTGCTCCGGGCGCTTGACCAGGATCAGCGACACCAGCAGGCGCCGCACCGGCCAAGGCAGGTCGATCACGTAGGGGTCCATCAGGAACTGGTTGAGGTAACGGCGCACATCGGCCACCGAGGTGGAGGCCGGGGAACCCAGGTTGACCAGCAGCAGGGCGTGATCGGTCATGCAGCGTCCTATGTCAGAGGCGGCTGGACAAGTTGCCCAGGGCCGATTGCAGATCGTTGAAGCGGAAGGTGAAACCCGCAGCCAGCAAGCGCACCGGGCGTGCCCGCTGGCCACCGAGCAACAGCACCGACAGCTCGCCAAGCCCAGCCTTGAGCAGCAGCCGCGGCATCGGCATGAATGCCGGGCGATGCAGGGCACGGCCCAACTGCCTGGCGAACTCGCGGTTGCGCACGGGCTCTGGCGCGCAGGCATTATAAGGACCGCTGGCATCCTTGTGCTGCAAGAGAAAATCAATCAGGGCAACCTGGTCATCGATATGCACCCAGGGCATCCACTGCCGGCCATCGCCCAAGGGCCCGCCCAGGCCCAGCTTGAACGGCAGGCGCAGGCGCGACAAAAAGCCGCCATCACTGGCCAGCACCAGCCCGGTACGCACCAGCACCACACGCATGCCCAGGGCCTGGGCGCGCTGGGCGGTTTCTTCCCAGGCGATGCACAACTGGCTGGCGAAATCCTCGCGCACCGGCTGCGAGGCCTCGGTCAGCTCGCGCTCGCCACCATCGCCGTACCAGCCCACGGCAGAACCGGAAATCAACACCTCGGGGCGCTGCTCGCGGCTGCCCAGCCAGGCCAGCAGTTGCTCAGTCAGGGTGATGCGGCTGGCCCACAGCAGCTGCCGCCGGGCGGCAGTCCAGGGGCGGTCGGCGATGGGCGCCCCGGCCAGGTTGACCACCGCGTCGAGGGTTTCATCGTCGGCAAGGTCCTCCAAACGCGCGATACCACGCACACCGCTGCCGCAGATTTTCGCCACTTGGTCAGGGCGCCGACTCCACACCGTCAGGCGATAGCCCTTGCTCCGCCAGAACTGGCACAGGTGCTGGCCGATCAATCCCGTACCACCTGTCAGCAATATATGCATGGCTGTGTCCTCGCAGGGTGCGGCCATGGTCTATTTTTAAGATCAAGGCACTTTTCCAGACCAATCGCTCTCGGATAAACATAGGCCATGTGGCCCTATGAAGCGGAATAACCTTATACAAACTTTGTGCATTGTACAGGTTTGCCTGACAGCGTAGTCTGCCTACAGCAAGGTTCGAAGAGGCCATCATGACAGTACCTATTGCCATCATCGGTGCCGGTATCGCCGGCCTGTCCGCCGCCCAGGCCCTGCAAAAGGCCGGGCAAACCGTTCACTTGTTCGACAAAGGCCACGGCAGTGGCGGGCGCATGGCCAGCAAGCGCAGCGAGGCCGGCGCACTCGACCTGGGCGCGCAGTATTTCACTGCCCGCGACCGGCGCTTCGTGGAACAGGTGCAGCAGTGGGTGGCGGCGGGCTGGGCCGCACAATGGAAGCCTCAGCTGTACAACTGGCGCGATGGCGAACTCACCCCCTCCCCCGATGAGCAAACCCGCTGGGTCGGTGTGCCGCGCATGAGCGCCATCACCCGCGGCCTGCTCAAGGACGTAACGGTGAACTTCGGCTGCCGCATCGCCGAAGTGTTCCGCGGCAAGCAGTACTGGCACCTGCAGGACACCGAAGGCAGCAGCCATGGCCCCTACAGCCGCGTGGTGATCGCTGTGCCCGCGCCACAGGCCACGCCACTGCTGGCCGCCACGCCCAAGCTTGCGGCAGTGGCCGCAGGCGTGGTGATGGAGCCAACCTGGGCGGTCGCCTTGGCCTTCCAGGCGCCGCTGGAGACGCCCATGCAGGGCTGCTTCGTGCAGGACAACCCGCTCGACTGGCTGGCACGCAACCGCAGCAAGCCCGGGCGTGATGAACAGCTCGACACCTGGGTGCTGCACGCCACGTCCAACTGGAGCAAGCAGCACATCGACCTTGCAAAGGAAGAAGTGATCGAACAGCTGTGGGGCGAGTTCGCCGAGCTGGTCGGTTGCGTGGTGCCACCGCCGACCTTCGCCCTCGCCCATCGCTGGCTGTACGCACGGCCTGCCGGCAACCACGAATGGGGCGCATTGGCCGACGCCGACCAGGGCTTGTACGCCTGCGGTGACTGGTGCCTGTCTGGCCGGGTGGAAGGTGCCTGGCTCAGCGGCCAGGAGGCGGCGCGCCGGCTGCTGGAACATCTCGAATAGGGCTAACGGAAAAGCTATACAGAAATTCTGGTTTGCATAACTTTCTGCCTGTGCTGGAATAGTCTTGTACACGTTTTCTTTTATGTACAAGTTTCCCGGAGGCAGCCATGCATGACCCATCCGCCCAGCGCAAGCCGCGCATCGCCATCAGCGCCTGCCTGATCGGCCAGAATGTGCGCTACAACGGCGGGCACAAGGCTTCCGAACTCTGCCGCGCGAAGCTCGAAGCCCACTTCGACTGGTTACCTGTGTGCCCCGAGATGGCCATTGGCCTGGGCACACCCCGCGACCCGATCCGCCTGGTCGGCGACCCTGGCCACCCCCGCGTGGTCGGCACCCGCCACCCCGACACCGACTTCACTACCCCCCTGCGCGCGTACGGCGAGCACATGGCCGCCGAACTCGACGACATCTGTGGCTACATCTTCATGCAGAAGTCGCCTTCCTGCGGCCTGGAGCGGGTCAAGGTCTACCAGGACAACGGCCACCCCGCGACCCAAGGCGGCACCGGTGCCTATGCCGACGCCTTTTGCAGCCAACGCCCGGACCTGCCGGTGGAGGAAGAGGGCCGCCTGCACGACCCGGTGCTGCGCGAGAACTTCATCAGCCGTGTGTATGCCTATGCCGACTGGCAGCAGGTGCTGGCAGGTGGCTTGAGCCGCGGCGCGCTGGTGCGCTTTCACTCGCGTTACAAATACCTGCTGATGGCCAACAACCCCCAGGCCTACCGCGAACTGGGCCGCCTGCTGGGCACCCTGCGCCGCGAGGACGACCCCAACGAAGTCGGGCCACGCTACTTCAGCCTGCTGATGCAGGCCCTGCGCCGCTGCGCCAGCCGCGGCACCCACTGCAACGTGCTGCAGCACCTGAGCGGCTACTTCAAGGATGCCCTCAGCCAACAGGACAAAGACGAGTTGCAACAGTTGATCAGCCAATACCAACAAGGGGTGGTGCCGCTGGTGGTGCCACTGACCTTGCTCAAGCACTACCTGCGCAAGCACCCCGACCCCTACTTGCAGCAACAGGCCTACCTGCAGCCGCACCCTGACGACCTGGGGCTGCGCAATGCTGTCTGAACACCTGCTGCCCATCGGCGAACTGGCCCGCCGTACCGGCGTCAACCCCGTCACCCTGCGCGCCTGGGAGCGCCGCTACGGCCTGCTCAAGCCACAACGCACCGCCAAGGGCCATCGGCTTTATCCACAGGACCAGGTGGAACGGGTCAAGGCCATCCTGGCCTGGCTGGCACGCGGGGCCTCGGTTGGCCAGGTTCGCGAACTGCTCGACAAACCCCTGGCCATGGCCCCGCAAGGCGACTGGCAGCGGCGCCAACTGCAGCTGGTCGAGGCCATTGCCGGCTTGTCCCAACGCAGCCTCGACCAACAGCTGAACCAGGTGATGGCGCTGTACCCGGCCATCACCTTGTGTGAACAACTGCTGCTGCCGCTGCTGGACGTGCTCGCCCAGCGCTGGCGCAACCACTTCAATGCCGAACTGGAGCAGGCGTTCTTCGACACGTGGCTGCGCAGCAAACTCGGCGCACGGGTGTACCACGACAACCAGTTGCTGCAGGGCCCTGCCGTGCTGCTGGCGCAAGATTGCGAGCGCCCGTTCGACCCACGCCTGTGGCTGTGCGCCTGGCTGCTGACCAGCAATGGCATTGCCGTGGAAGTGCTGGAACAGCCGGTCGGCGGCGCACAGCTGCAACGTGCGATCACAGCGCTGCAACCGCGAGCCCTGCTGCTGCACCTGGGCCCGCGCATCGACGCCAAGGCCCTGCAACGCACACTGCAGGGCATTGCGGTGCACAAGCTGCTCGGTGGCGGCACGCTGGCGCTGCACCAGGCCCAGCTGCACAACTTCGAGCTGCCCGACCTGTTCTTTTTCGATTCCCCGCAGGCAGCATTGCGCTTGCTGCAGGGCAATGACCGCCGGCCTGTAGAAATGAGTGAACCATGCAATTGATCTGGCTGCGCAGCGACCTGCGCATCGACGACAACACCGCCCTCAGCGTGGCCACCCAACGCGGCCCCAGCGTGGCCCTGTGGCTGGCCAGCCCTGGCCAATGGCTGGCCCATGACGACGCCCCGTGCAAGGTCGACTTCTGGCTGCGCAACCTGCGCCAGCTACGGCGCACGCTCGACGCCCTGAATATCCCGCTGCTGATTCGCCAGGTCGATACCTGGGACGAGGCCCCCGCCACGCTGTTGGCGGTGTGCCGCCAGCACGCCATCGAGGCGGTGCACTGGAACGATGAATACGGCATCAACGAAAGCCGCCGCGACGCCGACACGCGCACGCTGCTGGAGGCTTCCGGCATCCGCGCCCACAGCTACCTCGACCAACTGTTCTTCCGCCCCGGCACCATCCTCACCCGCAGCGGCGACTACTTCCAGGTGTTCAGCCAGTTCAAGAAGGTTTGCCTGGAACACCTGCACCGCAGCTTGCCTTCGCTGGCTGCACGGGTAAAACCCCAGGCAGCGCTGGGCATCGCCAGCGACCCTATTCCCCAGCACATCGCAGGCTTCGACAAGCCGGCGCAGGCGCTCAGCGACCACTGGCCCGCCGGCGAAGACCAGGCCCAGGCGCGCCTGGCGCGCTTCGTCGACGAAACCATCGTCGACTACGAGCAGTTGCGCGACCTCCCGGCCAAGCCCGGCACCAGCCAGCTGTCACCCTACCTGGCCGCGGGCGTGATCTCGCCCCGTCAGTGCCTGCACGCAGCCCTGGCCGGCAACCACGGTGAATTCGACAGTGGCAGCCGCGGCGTGCAGACCTGGGTGAATGAACTGCTCTGGCGCGAGTTCTACAAGCACATCCTGTGCGGTTATCCACAGGTTTCACGCCACCGCGCGTTCCGCGCCCAGACCGAAGCCCTGCCCTGGCGCGACGCGCCGCACGACCTGCAAGCCTGGCAGGAAGGCCGCACCGGCTTTCCGATCATCGACGCGGCCATGCGCCAGTTGCTGCACACCGGCTGGATGCACAACCGCCTGCGCATGGTCGTGGCCATGTTCCTGACCAAGAACCTGCTGATCGACTGGCGCCTGGGCGAGCGGCATTTCATGCGCCACTTGATTGACGGTGACCTTGCGGCCAACAATGGTGGCTGGCAGTGGAGCGCATCCACCGGCACCGACGCCGTGCCTTACTTCCGTATTTTCAACCCGGTTTCACAGTCCGAACGTTTTGATCCAGAGGCGCGCTTCATTCGGCACTGGGTGCCGGAACTCAAGCAACAGGATGCCAAGTCGATACACCTTCCAGTGAAGTCCGGGGATCTTTTTGCCGGTCATCACTATCCGAAACCTATCGTCGACCTTGGAAGCAGTCGTCTGCGCGCACTCGAAGCCTTCAAACGTTTGCCGCGCAGGCAGGAGAAGCCATGAATTGAACACCTCGCGCACTTTCTGGGTTACCGGAGCCGGCCACGGATTGGGTCTGGCTTTAGTCAAGCGTCTACTCGAACAAGGGAATCGGGTTGCCGCAAGTAGCAAGGGAAGCGAGGCGTTTGAAGCATTGACGCAGCAATACGGCCACAACCTGTTGCACGTGCCCTGGCAAGTGCACGAGCAGGCGCACGCCGCCGCTGCGGCTGAACAGATAAGCCAGGCCTGGGGCGCGCTGGACGGCTTGATTATCAACGCCGGCAGCAACGATTACCTGGCCACCGGCCTTGCCCAGGATGACCTGTTCCAGGCCATCGTCAGCAGCAACCAACTGGCGCTGGAGCATTGCCTGGACAGCGCCAGGCCGTTGTTGGCCAAGGGTGATCGGCCCCAGGTGATGGCCGTGTTCAGCCGTTATTCTGCGCTGCAGTTGCATGCACCGACGCAGGAAACGGCGGGCTGGAACCAGGCGCCGCAATGGCTGCGTGAACAGCGCGGCGCATTGCAGGCCGAGGGCATCGACCTGACAGTGGTGGCGCCGCAGTCGCCCAAGACACCGGTCACCCCGGTGCTGGCCCTGGCGGATGAGTGGACAGCGCAAAGTGCGGCCGATGAGCTGGTGGCGCGGCTGGATGCGCGCGAGCCGGAGCTGGTGCTGGAAGTGCTGGATATCGCCAGCCTCTGGCCGTTGCCCCACTGACTTGGCGTTAGCAGGCCTGGGCTTTACAGCGGCAGGCCTTGCACAGGGTGCTGCCGGTGCCACAGCACCGGTAGCACGGCACTCAGCGCCTGTGGGTCGGCGCTGCTCCAGAACGCGGCCTCACGCGCCGGCCCTTCGGCCAGCAGCCCGCGTGCATCCAACAGCCGCTGCAACTGACGCGCCACGGCCGCACCGGTGTCGATGACCGCCACGTCAGCGGGCACCATGTCGGCCAACAGCGGGCGCAGGAAGGGGTAGTGGGTGCAGCCCAGAATCAGGGTGTCGCAACCGGCCGCCAGCAGCGGCTGCACATAGCCTTGCAGCAACTGGCGCAGTTGCGCACTGCTCAGGTCGCCCGCCTCGATCCGCTCGACCAGCCCCGGGCAGGGCTGGGTCACCACCCGCACGTCATTGGCGAAACGGTCGAGCAAGGCCGCGAACTTGGCACTTTGCAGGGTGCCGGTGGTGGCCAGCACGCCGACCACGCCGGAGCGGGTAGCCGCCGCCGCTGGCTTGACTGCCGGCTCCATGCCCACCAATGGCCAGTCTGGGTAGAGCTCGCGCAGGTCAGCTACCGCCGCCACTGTCGCGGTATTGCACGCCAGGACCATGGCCTTGGCGCCCTGGGCGCGGAAGAACGCAGCAATGGCCCGGCAACGTTGGCGAATGTAGTCCGGCGACTTTTCGCCGTAGGGCACATGCCCGCAATCGGCCACGTAAAGCAGTGACTCATCGGGCAGCAGGCGCTGGATTTCGGCGAGCACCGACAAGCCGCCGACCCCCGAGTCCATCACGCCAACCGGCGCCGAACGCTCAGCCATCGCGCTTGCCGCACACGGCGCAGGCCGGGTCGCGCTTGACCCGCAGCTCGCGTAGGCGCGTGCCAAGGGCGTCGATCAGCAGCAGGCGGCCCACCAGCGGCTCACCGAAGCCGGCCAGCAGCTTCATCGCCTCCAGCGCCTGCAGGCTGCCGACCAGACCCACCAGCGGACCGATCACACCGGCTTCGCTGCAGGTCAGTTCGTCCTCGCTGCCGTGGCCGTACAGGCAGTGGTAGCACGGGCTGGTGTCACGCCGCGGGTCGAACACCGAGAGTTGCCCTTCCAGGCGAATGGCCGCACCGCTGACCAGCGGCTTGCCTTGGGCGAAACAGGCCGCGTTGACCGCCTCGCGGGTGCCGAAGTTGTCGGAGCAGTCGAGCACCAGGTCGACGGCTGCCACCGCAGCGGCCAGCGAATCTTCATCCAGCGCCTGCCGGTGGGCCACCAGGGTGACCTCGGGGTTGATCGCCTGCAGACGCTGCAGCGCAGAGTCCACCTTGCTCATGCCCACACTGCTGCTGTCATGGATGACCTGGCGCTGCAGGTTGGTAAGGTCGACGGTGTCGAAGTCGGCCAGGTGCAGCTCGCCCACGCCCGCGGCAGCCAGGTACAGCGCCACCGGCGAGCCGAGGCCACCGAGGCCGACGATCAGCGCCTTGCCGTGCTTGAGCCGCAGCTGGCCTTCGATGTCTACCTGGGCCAGCAGTATCTGCCGGCTGTAACGCAACAGCTCCTGATCGCTCAGCATGGCAGGCGCCCCAGGGAAATACGCTCATGGCCACCCAGGTCGACTCGGCTGGCCACGTCGGTGAAGCCTTGGGTACTGAGCAGCGCCCGCACATCCGCGGCCTGGTCGTACCCGTGTTCGAGCAGCAACCAGCCGCCGGGCAGCAGGTGGTGTGGCGCCTGGGCGACGATTACCCGCAGGTCGTCCAGGCCATCGACGCCGGCCACCAGCGCGCTGCTGGGCTCGAAACGCACATCGCCCTCGACCAGGTGCGGGTCGGCGGCGCGAATGTAGGGCGGGTTGCTGAGTATCATGTTGAAGCGCTGGCCAGCGAGGTTGCTGAACCAGTGGCTGGCCAGCACCTGCACGTTGCCCAGGCCCAAGCGCTGGCGGTTGCGCTCGGCCAGGGCCACGGCTTCGTCCACGCGGTCCACGGCCGTTACCTGCCAGGCCGGGCAGTCGCTGGCCAGGGCCAGGGCGATGGCACCGGTGCCGGTGCCGAGGTCCAGGACCTTGGCCGGGGCTGGCGCTTGCAGTTCCAGGGCGGTTTCCACCAGCAATTCGGTGTCCGGGCGCGGAATCAGCGTATGCGGCGCCACCTCCAGGTCGAGCTTCCAGAAGCCCTGCTGGCCGAGGATGTACGCCACCGGCTCACCGGCGCGGCGGCGCTGCAGGTAGCCGGCGTAGGTGCTGGCATCTTCGCTGCTGACGATGCGCTCGGGCCAGGTGTGCAGGAAACTGCGCGACTTGCCGATGGCGGCAGCCAGCAGCAGTTCGGCGTCCAGGCGCTCGGTGGGCGAGTCGGGCAGTTGCGCGTTGCGCAACAGGCTGGCAATGATGGTCATCAGTCCCCCAGGGCAGCCAGTTGGTCGGCCTGGTATTCGGCCAGCAGCGGTTCGATCACCGCGTCCACGCCACCGGCAAGGATATCGTCGAGCGAGTAAAGGGTCAGGTTGATGCGGTGGTCGGTCACCCGCCCCTGTGGATAATTGTAGGTACGGATGCGCTCCGAGCGATCGCCCGAGCCCACCAGCAGCTTGCGCTCGCTGGCGATGGCGTTCTGCGCCGCGCTGGTCTGCATGTCGTTGAGCTTGGCCGACAGCCAGGACAGGGCGCGGGCACGGTTCTTGTGCTGGGAACGCTCCTCCTGGCACTCCACCACGATACCGGTGGGCAAGTGGGTGATGCGGATTGCCGAGTCGGTCTTGTTCACGTGCTGGCCGCCGGCGCCCGAGGCGCGGTAGGTGTCCACGCGCAGGTCGGCCGGGTTGATCTCGATGGCGGCCTGCTCATCGGGTTCGGGCAGCACGGCCACGGTGCAGGCCGAGGTGTGGATGCGGCCCTGGGATTCGGTTTCCGGCACCCGCTGCACGCGGTGCGCGCCGGATTCGAACTTGAGCTTGCCGTACACGTTATCGCCTTCGACGCGGGCGATGATCTCTTTATAGCCGCCGTGCTCGCCTTCGTTCTCGGAGAGGATTTCCAGGCGCCAGCCACGCTTCTCGGCGTAGCGCGAATACATGCGGAACAGGTCGCCGGAGAAAATCGCCGCCTCGTCGCCACCGGTACCGGCGCGGATTTCCAGGAACACGTTGCGCCCGTCGTTAGGGTCCTTGGGCAGCAGCATGCGCTGCAGTTGCGACTCCAGGCCCTGCAGCTGCTCCTTGGCTTCGCGCACTTCCTCCACGGCCATTTCGCGCAGGTCGGGGTCGGCGTCCTTGAGCAGCGCCTGGGCGCCTTCGAGGTCGTCCTGCACCTTGCGCCACGCCACGTAGGCAGCGATCACCGGTTCGACCTCGGCGTATTCGCGCGAATAGGCGCGGAAGCGGGTCTGGTCGGAAATGACTTCGGCATCACCGAGCAGGGCGGTGAGTTCCTCGAAGCGGTCCTGGAGCGTGTCCAGTTTATTGAGCAGCGACGCTTTCATTGCGGGGATTTGTCCGTCGAGCCCTCATTGAGGGCAAAGAGTTCCTGAGCCATGGCCAGCGCATCGAGGCGGCCCTCGGCCGAGAGCTTTTTCAATTGCACGCTGGGGGCATGCAGGAGTTTGTTGGTCAGGCCCCGGGCCAGTTGCGCCAGTACGTCTTCGGGGTTGCCGCCGTTGGCCAGCAGGCGCTGGGCCTTTTGCAGTTCTTCGTCACGCAGGCGTTCGCTTTGCTGGCGGTAGGCGCGCAGCACGTCCACCGCGGCCAGCTCGCGCAGGCGCACCATGAAGTCGTCAGCGCCTACCGCAACCAGCTCTTCGGCGGCCTGGGCCGCACCCTGGCGGCTCTTGAGGTTTTCCGCGACCACCTCGTGCAGGTCGTCGACGGTATAGAGGTAGACGTCGTCGAGCTCGCCCACTTGCGGCTCGATATCGCGCGGAACGGCGATGTCGACCATGAAGATCGGTTTGTGCCGGCGCAGTTTCAAGGCGCTTTCCACCGCGCCCTTGCCCAGGATCGGCAACTGGCTGGCGGTGGAACTGATGACGATGTCGCTGTTGGCCAGTTCCTGGGGAATGTCGGCCAGCAGCACCGCGTGGGCGCCGAACTGCTCGGCCAGGATGCTGGCGCGCTCCAGGGTACGGTTGGCCACGACGATGCGGCGCACACCCTGCTCGTGCAGGTGGCGGGCGACCAGGGTAATGGTTTCACCGGCGCCGATCAGCAGCGCCTGGCTGCGGCCAAGGTCGCTGAAAATCTGCTTGGCCAGGCTCACCGCGGCGAATGCCACCGACACCGGGTTCTCGCCAATGGCGGTGTCGGTGCGGACCTGCTTGGCGGCGCTGAACGTGGCCTGGAACAGGCGCCCGAGCAACGGGCCGATGGTGCCGGCTTCGCGGGCCACGGCGTAGGCGGACTTCATCTGGCCGAGGATCTGCGGCTCGCCCAGCACCAGCGAGTCAAGGCCGGAGGCCACGCGCATCATGTGCTTCACGGCATCGTGTTCTTCATGGACATAGGCACTGGCGCGCAGCTCGTCCAGGCTCAGCCGGTGGTACTCGGCCAGCCATTTCAGCACGGCGTCGGCGGACAGGTGGTCCTGCTCGATGTAAAGCTCGCTACGGTTGCAAGTCGACAGGATCGCCGCTTCGCGGCTGGCGGTCAGCCGGCAGAGCTGCTGCAGGGCGTCGACCAGCTGCTCTGGGGTAAACGCCACGCGCTCGCGTACGTCTACCGAGGCAGTCTTATGGTTGATACCAAGTGCAAGAAAGGCCATGCAAGGTCGCTGGTTGTGACGAGGAGCCGATAATTGTCCTCTTTCGCAGGTTTTAGAACAACCACCGTTCGCTATCAGGGTGATAGTAGGTGGGTGCATGGCTTGAGGCTGTGTGGCGGCGTAGATCGAGCGCCGCGCGGGCGGCGCTCGATCTCACAAGCGCCGCACAACCACCGGCAAACACCCCACCGTCCTCACACCTTCGCCCAAAGAACGAACCACCCGCCCACAACACGGTCTACGCTACAGCCAAGCGTCTCCCTCCTGCGCAGGTGGGTTTGCCCCCGCGCTTGTGTCATCATGCCCCGACCGCCGGTTAGTCTTTGTTAAGCCACTCTATGAACAGACCCTACGCATTGCTGCTTGCCTTCGCCCTGCTCCAGGGTTGCCAGAGCCTGGCCCCGCATAATGCCGAGCCGCCCGTTGCCGAGGCCGGCAAAGACGAGGCGCAAAAGCCCGTGGTGTATGGGTCGTTCAAGCAGGACACCCTTTATAGCCTGCTGGTAGCCGAGCTTGCCGGGCAGCGCAACCGCTTCGACATCGCCTTGGCCAACTACGCCGACCAGGCCGAAAAAACCCAGGACCCGGGGGTTTCCGAGCGCGCCTACCGCATCGCCGAATACCTCGGTGCCGACGAACCGGCCCTGGACAGCGCGCTGATCTGGGCCAAGAACGACCCGCAGAACCTCGACGCCCAGCGCGCCGCGGCCATCCAGCTGGCCCGTGCCGGGCGCTATGACGATTCCATGAGCTACATGGAAAAGGTGCTGCAGGGCCAGGGCGATACCCATTTCGACTTCCTCGCCCTGTCGGCCGCCGAAACCGACCAGAGCACCCGCGACGGCTTGATGCAGAGCTTCGACCGCCTGCTGGTCAAGTACCCGGACAACAGCCAGCTGATTTTTGGCAAGGCCCTGTTGCTGAACCAGGACGGCAAGGCCGAGGAAGCCCTCGACCTGCTTGAGGCGCACCCGGCGCAAAATGGCGAAATTGCCCCGATCCTGCTGCGCGCACGCCTGCTCCAGGCCCTCGACCGCGGCCCGGAGGCCCTGCCGCTGCTGCGTGGGGCGATCCGTGACAACCCCGATGACAAGCGCCTGCGCCTGACCTACGCGCGCACGCTGGTGGAGCAGGACCGCATCGCCGATGCCAAGGGCGAGTTCATCAGCCTGGTCCAGCAGTACCCCGACGACGACGAGCTGCGTTATTCCCTGGCCCTGGTTTGCCTGGAAAACAAGGACTGGGACGAAGCCGAAAGCTACCTGCGCGAACTGATCGAGCGCGACAGCAATGTCGACGCCGCACGCCTGAACCTGGGGCGCATCGCCGAAGAGCGTCACGACCCGGCCACCGCCCTGCGCGAGTACGCCCTGGTCGGCAACGGCCCGGACTACCTGCCGGCGCAGCTGCGCCAGGCCGATATCCTGATCGCCAACGGCCGCGACAGCGAGGCCTCGCGCCTTCTCGCCCAGGCCCGCGAAGCACAGCCGGACTACGCCGTGCAGCTTTACCTGATCGAATCGGAAAGCTACAGCAACAACAACAAGGACGCCCAGGCCGACCAGGTGCTGCAACAGGCCCTGACGCACTACCCGGACGACCTCAACCTGCTGTACACCCGGGCCATGCTGGCAGAAAAGCGCAACGACCTGCCGCTGATGGAAAAAGACCTGCGGGCGATCATTGCCCGCGAGCCGGAAAACGCCATGGCCCTCAATGCCCTGGGCTACACGCTGGCCGACCGCACCACCCGCTATGACGAAGCCAAGGCGCTGATCGACAAGGCCCACCAGCTGACCCCGGACGACCCGGCAGTGCTCGACAGCCTGGGCTGGGTCAATTACCGCCTGGGCAACCTCGACCAGGCCGAAACCTACCTGCGCCAGGCCTTCGCCCGCTTCCCCGACCACGAAGTCGCTGCCCACCTGGGTGAAGTGCTGTGGGCCAACGGCAAGCGCCGCGAAGCCCGCCAGGTCTGGGCCAAGGGCTTCGAAGCCCAGGCCGACAGCCCAATTCTGCGCAAGACCCTCCTGCGCCTGACCGGATCCGAGACCCTTTAACGCCATGTTCCTGCGCCATTGCATCACCTTTACCCTGATCGCCCTGCTGGCCGGCTGCGCCGGTTTCGGAAGCCGCGAGGCCCTGCAGGGCCACGGCGACCCGCAGCAGTGGCGCGCCCATAAAGAGCAGCTGAGCAGCCTCGACGGCTGGCAGATCAACGGCAAGGTCGGTATCCGTGCCCCACGCGACTCCGGCAGCGGCACGTTGTTCTGGCTGCAGCGCCAGGACTACTACGACATCCGCCTGGCCGGCCCGCTCGGCCGCGGCGCCGCACGCCTGACCGGCCGCCCCGGTGGCGTGGTGCTGGAGGTGGCCAACCAGGGCCGCTATGAGGCCACCAGCCCCGAAGCCCTGCTGGAAGAGCAACTGGGCTGGAAACTGCCGGTATCGCACCTGGTGTGGTGGGTGCGCGGCCTGCCTGCCCCCGACAGCAAGAGCCAGCTGACCCTGGACGGCGACAGCCGCCTGGCCAGCCTGGACCAGGACGGCTGGCAGGTGCAGTACCTGAGCTACACCGAGCAGAACGGCTACTGGCTGCCCGAGCGCCTGAAGCTGCACGGCAAGGACCTCGACGTGACCCTGGTGGTCAAGGACTGGCAGCCACGCCAGCTGGGGCACTGAGCCATGCCGACGCTGACCCTGCCCGCCCCGGCCAAGCTCAACCTCTGGCTGCATATCATTGGCCGGCGCCCCGACGGCTATCACGAGCTGGAAACCGTCTTCCAGTTCCTCGACCACGGTGACGAACTGAGCTTTGCCGTGCGCGAAGACGGCGTGATCCGCCTGCACACCGAGATCGAGGCAGTGCCCCATGACAGCAACCTGATCGTGCGCGCCGCACGCAAGTTGCAGGAACAGGCGGGTACGGCCCTGGGCGCCGACATCTGGCTGAGCAAGGTGCTGCCCATGGGCGGCGGCATTGGCGGCGGCAGTTCGGATGCCGCCACTACCCTGCTGGCGCTGGCCCACCTGTGGCAACTGGACTGGGACGAAGACCGCCTGGCGGCGCTGGGCCTGAGCCTGGGTGCCGACGTGCCGGTGTTCGTGCGCGGCCATGCAGCATTCGCCCAGGGCGTGGGCGAGCAACTGACCCCGGTCGACCCGGCCGAACCCTGGTATGTCGTGCTGGTGCCGCAAGTGTCTGTCAGCACAGTAGAAATTTTTTCACATCCACTGTTGACACGTGATTCCCTCCCCCTTAAGATGCGCCCCGTTCCCGAGGGAAACAGTCGAAATGACTGCCAACCGGTGGTAGAGCAGAATTACCCGGAAGTTCGCAACGCGCTGAATTCACTGGGAAAATTCACAGAGGCTCGACTAACCGGCACTGGAAGTTGTGTGTTTGGGGCCTTCCCAAGCAAAGCCGAAGCTGATAAAGTTCTGGCCCTTCTTTCAGCGACCCAAACAGGGTTTGTGGCGAAAGGAAGCAATGTTTCGATGTTGCATCGCAAGCTGCAAAGTCTGGTCAAGAAGTCGAGCGCATAAGCGTTCGCAGCAACAGATACAGGGGCGTCGCCAAGCGGTAAGGCAGCAGGTTTTGATCCTGCCATGCGTTGGTTCGAATCCAGCCGCCCCTGCCATTTTCCTTATACTCATCCAGGTATACCCTCAGCCTTCAGGTACTGCGCGTGTCCAAGATGATGGTCTTTACGGGGAACGCTAACCCCGATCTGGCTCGGCGTGTCGTACGTCAGCTGCATATCCCACTCGGTGACGTCTCTGTCGGTAAATTCTCCGACGGTGAGATCAGCACTGAGATCAATGAAAACGTTCGCGGTAAAGACGTCTTCATTATTCAGCCGACCTGTGCCCCGACCAACGATAACCTGATGGAACTGGTAGTGATGGCCGACGCCTTCCGCCGCTCCTCAGCATCCCGAATCACCGCCGTGATTCCCTACTTCGGATACGCCCGCCAGGACCGCCGTCCGCGTTCGGCACGTGTAGCCATCAGCGCCAAAGTCGTCGCTGACATGCTCACTGTCGTGGGTATCGACCGTGTACTCACCGTCGACCTGCACGCTGACCAGATCCAGGGCTTCTTCGATATCCCCGTCGACAACATCTACGGCTCGCCCGTACTGGTCGACGATATCGAAGACCAGCGTTTCGAGAACCTGATGATCGTCTCCCCGGACATCGGTGGCGTTGTGCGCGCACGCGCCGTCGCCAAGTCCCTGGGCGTCGACCTCGGGATCATCGACAAACGCCGTGAAAAGGCTAACCACTCCGAGGTGATGCACATCATCGGCGACGTCGAAGGGCGCACCTGCATCCTGGTAGACGACATGGTCGACACCGCCGGCACCCTGTGCCACGCGGCCAAGGCCCTGAAAGAACACGGCGCTGCCAAGGTTTACGCCTACTGCACGCACCCTGTCCTGTCGGGCCGTGCGATCGAGAACATCGAGAAGTCGGTACTGGACGAGCTGGTGGTGACCAACACCGTTCCGCTGTCCGCCGCTGCTCAAGCCTGTGACCGTATCCGCCAGCTGGATATCGCACCGGTTGTCGCTGAAGCGGTACGCCGCATCAGCAACGAAGAATCGATCAGCGCGATGTTCCGCTAACGCGGAACCCGTGTTGATGTGAAGCGCCCCGCCCCAGCATTCGTTGGGGCGGGGCTTTTTTGCCATCCCCGTCTGGCGCTGGTCGCAAACGCCTTACGGGAGGCTATTTTGGAGAAGCAAAATGACTGATTTCATCCTGAACGCCCAAGCGCGTACTGACCTGGGGAAAGGTGCGAGCCGCCGCCTGCGTCACTCCGCCAACATCCCAGCCGTTGTATACGGTGGCGATAAAGAAGCCCAATCCCTGACCATCGTGGCCAAGGAAATCGCCAAGCTGTTCGAAAACGAAGCTGCCTTCAGCCACGTTATCGAGCTGAACGTCGACGGCGCCAAGCAAAACGTCGTGGTCAAGGCCATGCAGCGTCACCCAGCCAAAGGCTTCATCATGCACGCCGACTTCGTTCGCGTCGTTGCTGGCCAGAAGCTGACCGCTGTTGTTCCAGTGCACTTCATCAACGAAGAAGCACCGGTCAAGAAAGGCGGCGAGATCTCGCACGTTGAATCGCAGATCGAAGTTTCCTGCGAAGCCAAAGACCTGCCAGAGTTCATCGAAGTTGACCTGGCCAACGCCGAAATCGGCACCATCATCCACCTGTCGGACCTGAAAGCTCCGAAAGGCGTAGAGTTCGTTGCTCTGGCCCACGGTGATGACAAAGCTGTTGCCAACGTCCACGCGCCACGCGTTGCCGCTGAAGCTGCTGACGAAGGCGCTGCCGAGTAATCCACTCGCGCGCCGGTGTTGATCGGGTTACAGTGCGCCCCGCGCCCTGTAACCCCCAACTCCAAGGAAGAGCCCCTGACGTGACCGCCATCCAGTTGATCGTCGGCCTGGGTAACCCCGGCCCCGAATACGAACAGACCCGGCATAACGCAGGGGCTCTTTTCGTTGAACGCATTGCCAGCGCCCAGCGCGTTTCGCTGACCGCTGACAAAAAATATTTCGGCCTGACGGCTAAGTTCAGCCATCAGGGCAACGACGTTCGTTTGTTGATCCCCACCACCTACATGAACCGCAGCGGCCAGGCCGTGGCGGCGTTGGCCAATTTCTTCCGCATCAAGCCGGAAGCGATCCTGGTGGCGCACGACGAACTCGACCTGCCTCCGGGCGTTGCCAAGCTCAAGCGCGGCGGCGGCCATGGGGGGCACAACGGCCTGCGCGACATCATCGCGCAGCTCGGCAACCAGAACGACTTCCACCGCCTGCGGCTTGGCATCGGCCACCCGGGCGACGCCAAACTGGTTTCCAACTTCGTCCTGGGTCGCGCGCCGCGCGCCGAGCAGGAGAAGCTCGACGCCAGCATCGATTTTGCCCTCGGCGTGCTGCCGGACGTGCTGGCCGGCGATTTCGCCAAGGCCATGCGCGAGCTGCACAGCCAGAAGGCCTGATTTCCTAGAGAGGGGAATACCCATGGGTTTCAATTGCGGCATCGTCGGCCTGCCCAACGTCGGCAAGTCCACCCTGTTCAACGCCCTGACCAAGTCTGGCATCGCGGCGGAGAACTTCCCTTTCTGCACCATCGAGCCGAACAGCGGCATCGTGCCGATGCCCGACGCGCGCCTGGCGGCGCTGGCGGAAATCGTCAAGCCTAACCGCATCCTGCCAACCACCATGGAATTCGTCGACATCGCAGGCCTGGTGGCCGGCGCGTCGAAAGGCGAAGGCCTGGGCAACAAGTTCCTCGCCAACATCCGCGAGACTGACGCCATTGCCCACGTGGTGCGCTGCTTCGAAGACGAAAACGTGATTCACGTTTCCAACAGCGTCGACCCCAAGCGTGACATCGAGATCATCGACCTGGAACTGATCTTCGCCGACCTCGACAGCTGCGAGAAGCAACTGCAGAAGGTAGCGCGCAACGCCAAGGGCGGCGACAAGGACGCCCTGGCGCAGAAGGCGATCCTGGAAAAACTGATTCCGCACTTCACCGAAGGCAAGCCAGCGCGCAGCCTGATGAAGAACATGGCCGACGACGAAAAGGCCGTCATCCGTGGCTTCCACCTGCTGACCAGCAAGCCGGTGATGTACATCGCCAACGTGGCCGAAGACGGCTTCGACAACAACCCGCACCTGGACGTGGTCAAGGCCATTGCCGAGGAAGAAGGCGCGGTGGTGGTGCCGGTGTGCAACAAGATCGAAGCCGAAATCGCCGAGCTCGAAGACGGTGAAGAGAAGGACATGTTCCTGGAGGCCCTGGGCCTGGAAGAGCCCGGCCTGAACCGCGTGATTCGCGCCGGTTACGAGCTGCTGAACCTGCAAACCTATTTCACCGCTGGCGTGCAGGAAGTTCGCGCCTGGACCGTGCGCGTGGGTGCTACTGCCCCGCAAGCTGCCGGCGTGATCCACACCGACTTCGAAAAAGGCTTCATCCGCGCCGAAGTGGTGGCCTATGACGACTTCATTCAGTTCAAGGGTGAAGGCGGTGCCAAGGAAGCCGGTAAATGGCGCCTGGAAGGCAAGGACTACATCGTCAAGGACGGTGATGTGATGCACTTCCGCTTCAACGTGTAATCGCTGAATTGCGGTACTGAAAACCCCTTGAGGCCTATGGCTTCAAGGGGTTTTTTCATGGTTTCTTTCCCGTGTTCCGTGGCCCGTGCTGGCTCCCTCGCGAGGCAAGCCCTTGCCCACAACCGCGAAGGAACCCGGGCGATCAGTACTCGCGCCGCTTGCTGAACGCCCAGCGCCCGGCCAGGAAGGTGAAGGTCGCCACCAGCGCCACCAGCAGCCAGAAACCGTTCGGGTCGTCCGCCAGCGGCACGCCACCGACGTTCATGCCGAAAAAGCCCGCGATGATGTTGATCGGCAGCGCCAGTACCGTCACCACCGTCAGGGTGAACAGGGTACGGTTGGTCTGTTCGTTGAGCTTGGCGGCGATCTCTTCCTGCAACAGCTTGATCCGCTCGCCCAGGGCGGTGAGGTCGCTGATCACCAGGGTGAACTCTTCGGTGGCCGCACGCAGCTGGCGCATGTCCTGGTCCTGTAGCCACTCCGGTGGGCGGTTGAGCAACCGCAACAGCGCCCCCGGCTCCAGCGCCAACAGGCGCTGCAAGCGCACCAGTACCCGGCGCATGCTGCTCAGCTCGGCGCGGTTGTCGCTCAGGCGCTGGGACAGCAGCTGGTCTTCGATGCGGTCGACGCTGGTGGTGGTTTCGCGCACGATCTGGGTCAGCAGGTCGCCTTGGTCGCGCAACAGGTGCACCAGCAGTTCGATGGGCGAATGGAAGCGTTCGCCGTGCTTCACCGACGAGCGCAGTTTATCCACCGAGTGCAGTGGCTGCAGCCGCGCGCTGACGAGCAGGCGGTTGCTGGCACAGGCCCACAAGGTGGACACGTCCGATGACACCATGCCGAAGTTGAACACCACATCGTTGACCACGGCCAGCAGGGTCGAGTCAGCATGCTCGATGCGCGTTGAGCGGGAGCCCTCGCGCAGGGTTTCGAAGAAGGCCTCCGGCAGCGGCAGGTGCGCGCGCAGCCAGCGCTCGCAGGCGGCGTGGGCCAGGTTCAGGTGCAACCAGAGGAATTCGTCCGGGGCCTGCGGTTCGCTGAGCTTGCGCAGCACCTGGGCCGAGTCGAGCTCGCGGCCAGGTTGGCCCGGCACGAAGGAAAAACCATAGAGCAGGCCGAACAGGTCGTGTTCCTGTTGGGGGTGAAGCGCGTGATGGCCCATTGGAACTCGCAATGCGGCAGCGGGGCGGAGATTTGCAGATTGCGCGATTGAGGTTGCAGTTCGATGACAGAATTTGTTGGCCCTGATTGACCGCAGCCCCATGAATGAATGCAGGTCCCTGATTGAACGCAGGTCCCTGTAGGAGCGAGCGCAGCTCGCGATGGGCCGCAAAGCAGCACGCCGTGATGAGCCGCGAAGCTGAAACCCTAGGGCCGCTGCGCGCCCCATCGCGAGCTACGCTCGCTCCTACCAGGTGGGTGGGCAGGCCGATGTAGCCGAGGCATCTACCAGCGGTAGGTTGCAGTCCCCAATACCGTGCGCCCGTTACCGTAGATACAACGGGTGGCGTCGTAGCAGCCGGCCACGTACTCCTTGTCGGTCAGGTTGCTGGCATTGACCGCAAACCGCCAAGGCCCGGTTTCATAATGCACGGTCGCATCCAGCAAGGTGTACGACGGCACGTTCAGCGAGTTATCCGGTGCCCCGGGGTTACGCCCGGTGTAGCGCACACCGGCGCCAAAGCCCAGGCCCTTGAGCAGCCCGTCGTGCAAGGTGTAGTCGGCCCACAGCGAGGCGAGGTTGCGCGGCGTCGGGATACTGATCGGCGTCTTGCCGTCGCTCTCGTCGTTGGCCTTGGTCACCTTCACATCCTGGTAGGTGTAGGTGGCGATCAGGTTCAGCTCATTGGACAGGCTGGCCACCCCTTCCAGCTCGATGCCACGCGCACGCACCTGGCCGGTCTGCACATCGCTGTTGGGGTGGGCCGGGTCCGGGTCGGCAGTGAGCACGTTGTTCTGGGTGATCTCGAACACCGCAGCGCTCACCGAACTGTTCGAGCCCGGCGGCTGGTACTTGATACCGGCTTCGTACTGCTTGGCTTCGGTCGGCTCGAACGGCTTGCCCTGGAAATCAGTGCCGGCGTTTGGCGTGAAACCTTCACTGTAGCTCAGGTAGGGAGCCAGGCCGTTGTCAGCCAGGTACACCAGGCCGACCCGGCCACTGAACGCCTCATCGCGGGTGCGGGCGCGGCTTTCGGAGGCCAGGCTCCAGTCATGGGTCCGGGACCGGGCCCAGTCATAACGGCCCCCCAAGGTCAGCACCCAGTGCTCGTCGAAGTGCAGCTGGTCTTGCAGGTACAGGCCGGTCTGGCGGCTGCTCTGGTGGCTGTAGCTCCAGGTGTCGGGGGTGAACTGGCTGGCGTCGACCGGGCCGTAGTCGGCGCCGCCATACAGGTCCACCGGCGTGGTCAGGATGTAGGCCTGGGGGTCGGAGGTCTGCTGGCGCTGCCAGTCCACACCGATCAGCAACGTGTGGCGAACATCGCCGGTGCTGAAGTCGGCCTGGGCCTGGTTGTCCAGGGTCCAGCGGCTGTACTTGGGGTTCTCGATGCCAGCGTAGCGCAGCAGGGTGCGGTCATCGCCATCGGGCATCTGGTAGTAGGCCGTGGTGCCTACGCCGAAGACCATGTTGTCGTTCAGGTCGAGGTGGGCATAGCGCAGGTTCTGGCGCAGTTGCCAAACGTCATTCAGGCGCGTCTCGAACTCGTAGCCGAGGCTGAACTGGGTCTTCTCGTACTTGGAGAAGTGCTTGTCGCCAGTGAAGGTATCGCGGCCGATCTTGCCGTAGGCCGAGTGCGACAGCGTACCGACTGCGGGCAGGAAGTTGTCCTGGGCGTTGGAGTCGTCGGCCAGGTAGCTGCCCAGCACGGTCAGCCGGGTTTCGTCGCTCGGTTGCCAGGTAAGTGCAGCCGAGAGTGCCTGGCGCTTGTCCTCCCAGGGCGTGTCGCGAATGTTGGCTTCGTGGCCGATGGCGGTGACGCGGTAGCTCCATACGCCCTCCTCGTCCAGCGCCCCGGTGCTGTCGATGCCCAACTGGCGACGGGCATCGGTGCCGTACTGCACCTGGATCTCGTGGCTGCTGACCGTGCTCGGGCGCTTGGACACCTGGTTGATTACCCCACCGGGGTCGCCCTGGCCGTACAACACACCCGCCGGCCCGCGCAGCACTTCGACACGCTCAAGCATGTACGGGTCGACCATCCAGCTGGCCAGGTTCACCGTGCTGGGCAGTTGCAGGCCGTCGAGGTAGGTGGTGGGCGAAAAGCCGCGAACCACGGTGTACCAGTCAGAACGGTTGTTGGCGCCGTAGGACGACACGCCAGGGGTATAGCGCAGGGCTTCGTTGACTGACTGCGCCCCTTGGGCCTCCATGCGCTCGCGGGTCACCACCGAAATCGATTGCGGGGTTTCGTGGATTGGCGTGTCGGTTTTGCTGGCGGTGACGCTGCGCTTGGCCACGTAGCTGCCCACCGGGCCCAGCGGGTTTTCGTCGCCCAGTGCGGAGATGGTTTGCGCCTGCAGGGTCACCACGCCCTCAGGGCCCGTGCGTACCAGGCGCCAGCTGCCGTCACTGCTGGCTTCTGCACCCAGGCCGGTATTGCCCAGCAGCGTTGCGAAACCGATATCCAGCGGATAATCACCGGACAGGCCACGGCTGTTCAGGCCGCGGGTCAGTGCAGGGTCGAAACTCAGCAGCACCCCAGCCTGGCGCGCATAGGCGTTGAGCGCGGCTTCCAGGCTACCGGCCGGGACTTCGAAGTGGTGGCTGGGGGCGGCCATTGCCACGCTGGCCAGGGGCAGGCTGGTGCCGAACAGGGCCATGCGCAGGGCATGGGCGAGCACCGTGGTGCGGGGGCGCAGGAGCGACGCCATGGGGGATTCCTTGAGGTGATGAGTGAAGATTGCAAGGAGGCCGAACCACGGCGGAAAAACTGCAAAAAAAATTTGCCTGTGTGGGCCTGATCGCTTCGCTCATTCATGGAGCAAAGTGTAACTATCTGATTTAAAAGTGATTTTGTAGGCGCACCGCAATTCCCTGTAGGAGCGGGCTTGACCCGCGAAGCAGGCACTGCGGTGCATGGCACCGGCTACGCCGGTGTTCGCGGGGCAAGCCCGCTCCTACATACGCGGCAGGGTTCAGGCAGGCTCCAGGCTCACCCACCACCGCGTCAAGTAACGCGCCCGCACCGGCAGGCTGCGCCCTAACGCCGCCAGCGCACGGTCAGGTTCATCCAGCGGAAACACCCCGGAAATCAGCAGGTCCGCCACTGCCGGGTCACAACGCAGAACGCCACTGCGATAGCGCCCAAGCTCAGCGCACAGCTGCGCCAGGCGCCATTGGCGCACCACCAGAAAGCCTTCACGCCAGGCCAAGGCATCTCGGTCCAGCGCCTGCACGGCGAACAGCCGCTGGCGGTCGAATCGCACCTGCTCGCCCGCTTGAATCACTGCCGCCGCGTGGGCCAGTGCCCCCGGGTGTACCGCGACGGCACCCTGCTCCACCGCCAGCAATGCACTGTCGTCGGCCAGCCGCACCGAGAAACCGGTGCCCAACGCCTGCAGGCTGCCCATGGGCGTCTCGACCCAAAATGGCCGCTCGGCGGCGTGCTTGCCGGTTTGCACCATGATTTCGCCGGCCAGCAGGCGAATGCGCCGCTGCTGGCCGTCGAATACCACGTCCAGGGCAGTGCCGCTGTTCATCTGCAGCCAGCCACCGTCAGGCAAGGGCAGGCGCCGTCGCTGCCCGGTGGCCGTGCGCTGTTCGGCCAGCCATGGCGAATCGCGCAAGCCCAGGTTAGCGCCGCCGATCAGCGCCGTGCCGCCAAGCAGCACGGCCAGGCCCTTGAGCACGGTACGGCGATCTCGCTGGCGCAAGGTCCGGCTCACCTGCGGCAATGGCATCCCGTCCAGGCGCCCATCGAACACCGCCAGGCGCTGCCAGGCCTGCTCATGGCTGGGGTGCTCGGCACGCCAGCGCACACAGGCATCGTGCTCATCGAGCGGCGCAAGGCCCGACGCCAGGCGCACCCGCCAGTCGATGGCCTGCGCCACCACATCAGCGCCAAGGTCGGCCTGGCTCATGCGTAGAGCACCCGGTAACAATGGCCGAACGCCTGGGTCATGTACTGCTGCACCGAGCTGAGCGAAATGTCGAGTTGCTCGGCGATCTGTGGATAAGTCAGCCCGTCGAGCTGTGACAGCAGAAACGCCGCCCGCACCTTTGGCCGCAGGCCATCGAGCATGCGGTCGATCTCCATCAGGGTTTCCAGCACCAGGGCGCGCGACTCCGCCGATGGCGATTCGGCCTCAGGCAACGCCGCCAGGCTGTCGAGCCAGGCACGCTCCAGGCTCTGGCGACGAAAATGATCGACCACCAGGCCCCGGGCCACCGTTGCCAGAAACGCCCGCGGCTCGCGCACGCCCTGCAAGGTATCGCGCCCCAGCAGGCGCAGGAACGTATCCTGCGCCAGGTCCGCCGCTTGGTGTTGGCACTCCAGGCGCTTGAACAGCCAGCCGCGCAGCCAGGAATGGTGGCCACGGTAAAGCTCGCCAACCTGGGCGTTGTGGGGAGAGGACGGCATGAGACACCTCGGAGCGGGTTACGCGAGGGGGGCGTTAATGCGAAGCAGTATTATTTACGGCCACACGCATTTCAATAGCCACGCCCCTCACGTTCATTTCACAACCCGCCGATAATGCTGGGCTGGACTACGTGGTGACGCAGGATCGGTCATTTCGATAAGACCAGCCGCCAGCGCTGGCTTGAGGTAGCTCTTGCTGAAAGTGGGCCTGTGCGAGAGCCCCAGGCACTGCATCAATTCGGTTGCTTTCAACGCCCTGCCTGGTGGCAAGACGTTTAACAAACGTGCTACTTGATCGGTTACTTGATCGGTTACTTGATCGGTCGAACTGGCTTCAACGAGCGCTTGGAGCAAAGCGTTCAACATGAACTCGACGAAAGGGGTTGCCTCTGCCGCCTGATCGGCAGCTGCAAGTGCTGCATAGTACCCCTCCTGTTGCTCTCGGATGACCGTTTCCACCGGCAAGTAAGCGAGCACGCTTCGCCATTGGCTGAGCAAGAGCGTCTGCCATAGCCGCCCCATGCGCCCATTGCCATCGGCAAATGGGTGTATGAACTCGAATTCATAGTGGAACACGCAACTGACGATCAACGGGTGCCATTCGCTGTGTGCTAGCCAGCGGAGCAAGTCTTGCACCAAGGTATGCACACGATTGGCCGGTGGGGCCATGTGGAGCAAGCGGGAACCTCGATAGATGCCTACCCCACCCTTGCGGAAATGCCCGGCGTCGTCCATCAAGCCGTGCATCAGCAGCGCGTGGGCAGCCAGCAGATCTGCCTGGCGCTGCGGCTGCCACGAAGGCATCGCGTCATAGGTGGCAAACGCATTGCGCACCTCCTGTATTTCGCGCGGCAGGCCCAATACTCGTTTGCCCTCCAGCAAGGCTGTCACCTGCTCGACGCTCAGCGAGTTGTTCTCAATGGCCAGCGACGCCTGGATGGTGCGAATACGGTTACCTCGACGTAGCTGAGGCGTGAGAGCATCATCCCGGTAAGCCGTCAACTGCCCCACGTACTCACTGATCTCGGCGACCAGTGCGAGCATGCGTGGCGTCACCGTCAATGGCGGCTCGTATTTACTCATTGCTGTGCTCTCTGAATCAGGGTGGACGCCGACGTTTGAGGCCACCTTAGCCACTGCGCGAACCTGGGTAAAGCAAGCCCGGCGCTTGGTTTACAAATTCCTGAACTAATTATTTTCCCCCAGCGATTTTTCCCCTCGCCAACCACCACCAGAATCGCTTCACCACAATCACAATAACCGTGAGGCCACTCCCGTGGACCAGACACTCCAGGTACGGCAGGCCGCTGCCGACCTCGTAGCCGCCTTTGCCAGCAACGACACCGCCCGCTACTTCGCCTGTTTCAGCGAAGGCGCCACCTTCCTCTTCCACACCCTCGCACAACCGCTGCTGTCGCGCCGTGCCTATGAAGACCTCTGGGCACAATGGCAGGCCGATGGCTTTGCCGTGCTCGGTTGTGAATCCAGCAACGTGCAGGTGAGCCTGCAGGGCGAGGTGGCGATCTTCATGCATGACGTGGCCACCCATATCCGAATTGCCGGTGAAACACACCAGCTGGCCGAGCGCGAAACCATCGTGTTCCGCCGCCACGGCGAGCGCTGGCTGGCGTGCCACGAGCACCTGTCGGTCGTGACTGCAGCCTGATTCGAATTCAAGCGGCCTTGCCGCACTGCCATCGCATCCACAAGAAGGCCCGCGCACCGCGACGGGCCTACAACAACCGCGCTGGAGCCTCACCATGAGCCAATCGACCGGTATCGAAACCAATGGCGTCGAACAGATCCCCGACGATCAACGCGACGCCTCCCCGCTGGACCTGTTCCGCCTGATATTCGGCGGTGCCAACACCTTCGCCACCGCCGTGCTGGGCAGCTTCCCGGTGCTGTTCGGACTGTCGTTCCAGGCGGGGGTCTGGGCGATTCTGCTCGGCGTCGGCGTGGGCGCGCTGATTCTTGCGCCAATGGGCCTGTTCGGCGCGCTCAACGGCACCAACAACGCGGTGTCGTCGGGCGCGCACTTCGGCGTGCACGGGCGCATCGTCGGCTCGTTCCTGTCGCTGCTGACCGCAGTGGCGTTCTTCTCGCTGTCGGTGTGGAGCTCCGGCGATGCCCTGGTCGGCGGCGCCAAGCGCCTGGCCGGGCTACCGGAAACCGACCTGACCCTGGGCCTGGCCTATGGCCTGTTCGCGGTGCTGGTGCTGGTGGTGTGCATCTTTGGCTTCCGCTTCATGCTGTGGGTCAACAAGATTGCCGTATGGGCCTCCAGCCTGCTGTTCCTGCTGGGCATCTTCGCCTTTGCCGGGCCATTCGACGCGGGCTTTGCCGGCAGCGTCAACCTCGGCCAGGCGGGCTTCTGGGCGGCGTTCGTCGGCGCGGCGATCCTGGCCATGAGCAACCCGGTGTCGTTTGGCGCCTTCCTCGGTGACTGGTCGCGCTACATCCCGCGGCAAACGCCGAAGGCCCGCATCATGCTGGCAGGGATCGCCGCCCAGGTGGCCACGCTGATCCCGTTCCTGTTCGGCCTGTGCACCGCCACCCTGGTGGCCAGCCAGGCGCCGGACTACATCGCCGCCAACAACTACGTCGGCGGCCTGCTGGCGGTGGCGCCAAGCTGGTTCTTCCTGCCGGTGTGCCTGATTGCCGTGATCGGCGGCATGTCCACCGGCACCACCGCGCTGTATGGCACGGGCCTGGACATGTCCAGCGTGTTCCCGCGCCTGCTCAGCCGCGCCGGCGCCACCTTGCTGATTGGCGTGCTGGCGATCGCCTTCATCTTCATTGGCCGCTTCACCTTCAACCTGGTGCAAAGCGTGTCGACCTTTGCCGTGCTGATCATCACCTGCACAAGCCCCTGGATGGTGATCATGATCCTTGGCCTGATCACCCGCCGCGGCTTCTACCACGCCGATGACCTGCAAGTGTTCACCCGTGGCCAGCGCGGCGGGCACTACTGGTTCAGCCACGGCTGGAACTGGCGCGGCATGGGCGCGTGGATTCCCAGTGCGATGGTCGGCCTGTGCTTCGTCAACCTGCCGGGGCAGTTCGTTGGCCCGCTGGGCGAACTGGCCGGCGGCATCGACCTGAGCCTGCCGGTCACCCTGGGCATCGCCTGCGTGCTGTACCTGCTGCTGCTCAACCTGTTCCCTGAACCTGCTGGCGTCTACGGCCCCAAGGGCCCGCGCTGGGTGCGCTGCAAAAGCGCCCCACGCACGCCGGTAACCTCTGCCGAAATGGCCTGACTGGATACCGACCATGACCACCTCCCACTACATTGCCGGCCGTTGGGTCGAAGGCCAGGGCAGCGACTGCATCAGCGTCAACGACCCGGCCCTGGGCCTGCCTTTCGCCGAACTGATGGCCGCCAGCGTCGCCCAGGTAGACCAGGCCGTCGCGGCCGCTCGTGCCGCCCTGCCTGCCTGGAAGAACGTCAGCGCCAGCGAGCGCGCAGCCGTGCTGCGTGGCTTTGCCGAACAGCTCGGTGAGCGCCGTGAAGCGCTGATCACGCTGCAGATGCGCAACAACGGCAAGCCACGCCATGAGGCCGAAATCGACCTGGACGACGCAATCGCCACCTTCGCCTACTACGCAGGCCTTGCCGAGCAATTGCCCGGCAAGAACCGCGATGTGCCGCTGGCCGCGCCGGGCTTCAGCGCCCGCACCCGGCTGGAGCCGGTGGGCGTGGTCGGCCTGATCGTGCCGTGGAACTTCCCGCTGGTGACCAGCGCCTGGAAGCTCGCCCCCGCCCTGGCCGCAGGCTGCACCGTGGTGCTCAAGCCCTCGGAGGTGACCCCACTGATCGAGCAGGCCTACGGCCAGATCGCCGATGCCCTGGGCCTGCCCGCCGGCGTGCTGAACATCGTCAACGGCAAGGCGGAAACCGGCGCCGCGCTGAGCAACCACAGCGGCCTGGACAAGCTGTCGTTCACCGGCAGCAACAGCGTTGGTAGCCAAGTGATGCGCAGCGCCTCGGCGCAGTGCCGGCCGGTAACCCTGGAGCTGGGTGGCAAGTCGGCAATCGTGGTGTTCGATGATTGCGCCCCGGACCAGGCGGTGGAGTGGATCGTCGCCGGCATCAGCTGGAACGCCGGGCAGATGTGCTCGGCCACCTCGCGCCTGCTGGTGCAGGACGGCATTGCCGATGTGCTGCTGCCGCGCCTCCAGGCCGCACTGGACAACCTGCGGGTCGGCAACCCGCTGACTGAAGAAGTCGACATGGGCCCGCTGACCAGCCAGGCGCAGTGGCTGAAAGTGGCCAGCTATTTCGCCACGGCGCGTGAAGAAGGCTTGCAGTGCCTGGCCGGCGGCCAGGTGCTGGAGCGTGAAGGCTGGTTCGTCAGCCCCACGCTGTACGCCGATGTGCCGAAGGAGAGTCGCCTGTGGACCGAGGAGATCTTTGGCCCGGTGCTGTGTGCACGGCGCTTTGCCACCGAGGCCGAGGCGGTTGCCGAGGCCAACGACAGCCGCTTCGGGCTGGTGGCCACGGTGTGCTCTGCCGACCTTGAGCGCGCCGAACGGGTGGCCGATGCGCTGGAGGTTGGCCATGTGTGGATCAACTCGGTGCAGGCGGTGTTCGTCGAAACCTCGTGGGGTGGTACCAAGGGCAGCGGCATTGGTCGCGAGCTGGGGCCTTGGGGGTTGTCGGCTTATCAGTCGGTGAAGCATGTGACGCGATGCCTGGGGTGATGGCCTAGGGGTGTCCGCCGCGCCATCTTTGGCGCCTGGGAGATCGAGCGCCGCCCGCGCGGCGCTTCGCGAGCTGCGCTCGCTCCTACGTTTGTTTCGGGCCAGTGAGTCCTGGGGGATTGGCGCGCGAACGCCTTGGCGCATGGCGCGATATCGCGTCGTACCAACAAGGCGGTCGCGCGCGCCTGCCACAGGCGTTACTGGCCAAAAACAAACGTAGGAGCGAGCGCAGCTCGCGAAGCGCCGCGCGGGCGGCGCTCGATCTGCCAGGCGCTGAAGCACTCAAGACGAATATACAGCGCCCCCGTGACTTTCCCTCCCCCACCCAAAGTCCCACTCCCTGGTACCCCCACAATCACAACACCAGGCCGGACCACCATGCACCCTCAACGCACCGCCTTGCACAACGAGTTGCACGCCCGCCCGTCGCTGTACTTCGACGGCCCGGCGCATGTCTTCCACCTGGCCCTGCTCGGCGGCGATGCAGCGTGCGCCGCGCTGCTGCAACGCTGCTGCCCGGAGCCGATCGACGCCGAGGCCGCCCAGGGCATCACCCGCCTGGACGGCCACCCGTTCAAATGGGAACGGCACACCGAGTTCTTCACCCTGACGCTGGTGGTACCCTGCGCCGCCGACAACATCGACTGGCAAGCACTACCGCCAGTGCTGGCCGAGGCCATCGCGCCGCAGGCTGCCCAGGTGATCAACGCGGTTCAGGTACTGGTGCGCGGCGAACAGGCGCTCGACCTGCCCCACTACGGTTTCAAGGACCCCTGCGGCTCCTGCGTCGGCGGTGGCGATGCCACGGTGTGGAGCGATTTTCGCCTGACCGAGGACGGCACCAACCGCTTCCTGTTCATCAACCGCCGCCTCAATGCCTACCGCCAGGGCCGCATGATCCGCCGCCTGCTGGAAATCGAAACCTACCGCATGATGGCCTCGCTGACCCTGGCCACGGCCAAGGCCCTGAGCCAGGAACTGGACGCCTTCGACAAAACCCTGGTGCAGCTCTCGGAACGCAGCGCCGGGGGCGATGGGCATGACTCCAAGGCCCTGCTCGAAGCCATCGCCCACCTGTCGCGGCAAGTGGTCAGCCGCACGGTGAAAACCCGCCACCGCTTCGGCGCCACCCAGGCCTATGCGCAACTGGTGTTCGAGCGCCTGGGCGAACTGCGTGAAAGCCACGTGGGTGACTGCCAGCGCCTGGGGGTGTTCATCGAGCGCCGGTTCAAACCCACCGTGCGTTACTGCGCAGCGACCGAGCAGCGGCTGGAACAACTGGCGAAGAACGTCGCCAACCTGGGCGACCTGCTGCAGGCGCGGGTGCAGGTGGAGATGGAAGAGCAGAATGCCGGGATCCTGCGCAGCCTCAATGCCCGGGCCGACGCCCAGGTGAAGATCCAGCGGGCGGTGGAGGGCCTGTCGATCATTGCCATCACCTACTACCTGCTGAACCTGTTCAAGCTGCTGTATGGCGGGCTGAATGTGCTGGGGCTGGAGTTGACCGCGCGCGATGCGCTGCTGGGGATGGCGCCGCCGGTGTTGCTGGTGTTGTTGGTGATATTGCTTAGGATTAGGCAGGCTAAGCAGCATTGAGGCGCAGGGCTGCTTTGCAGCCCATTCGCGGGGCAAGCCCGCTCCTACAGGGATTTGCATTCGCTTGTAGGTGCGGGCTTGCGCCGGCTTCACACCGGCTCGCCGGCCGGGCGCGCGCCGTCCTGCAACAGCAACATGCTCTGCGGCGAAGACAAGGCAATCCCCTCATCGCGCAAGCGCCCAAGAATGGTGAACAACAAGTCGCTGCGCGTGCTCGACACCTGCCGCGGCCCGGCCACATAACCGCTCACCGCGATCACCATGCCACTGGCCGTCAGGTCCTTGAACGACACCGAACAGGCCGGCGCATCCAGAATCGCCTCATGCTCGTGGTACGCCGCCAGCAACAGTTCGCGCACCCGGTTGGCATCGGTTTCCAGCGGCAGGGTCAGGCTGATGCCGACCACGCCCAGGGCATTGCCCATGGTCACGTTGCGCACGTTCTGCGAAATGAACTGGGAGTTGGGCACGATCACCGTCGAGCGGTCGGACATCTGGATCTCGGTGGCCCGCACGTTGATGCGGCGGATGTCACCCTCGACCCCGGCCAGGCTCACCCAGTCCCCCACCTTCACCGGGCGCTCGGTGAGCAGGATCAGGCCGGAAATGAAGTTCTGCACGATCTGCTGCAAGCCGAAACCGATACCCACCGACAACGCACTGACCACCCAGGTCAGGCTGGTCAGGTTGATGTGCAGGGTCGACATCACCATCATGGCCAGGAACAGGAAGCCCAGGTAGCCCACCAGGGTCACCAGCGACGCACGCATGCCGGCATCCATGTCGGTTTCCGGCAACAGGCGCTCGCTGAGCCAGCGCTTGACCACGCGGATGCCGAATAGGCCACCGAGCAGCATCGCCAGCGCTATCAGGATGTCCTGGGGCACGATGTTGAGGTTGCCCAGCAGCTTGCCACCGGTGCCGTCCCAGTCGCCCAGGCTCAGCAGCAGTTCACCGGGGCTGGTGCCCGAGGGCATCAGCGCCAGCAGCACGGCCAGGAACAGCAGTACGGTGCGGCTGATACCGACCAGAATGGTGCTGGCCTGGGCCTGGTGGCGCGGCGCCAGGCCCAGGTTCGAGGCCAGCGCCAGGCCACCCGGCTGGCGCGGCGACAGCAGCGCCTCGCAGAGGTCGCTGAGGAAGGTGGTGAGCAGGTACGCGCACACCGCCACCACGCTGATCCACAGCAGCTTGGCGGTGAGGAAATAGGCCAGGGTCAGGTAACCGGCCAGCAGCGCCAGCACGATCAGCCCGACCCACACCACGCTCACGAACGGAATCAACCCGGCCCACCCGGTCGGGCGTGCCAGTTCGTGCTTGCGCCGGGTGCGACGGTAGCGCAGCAAGGCTGTGGTGAAGATCGCCGACACCACCAGGGCGGTCAGGCCATTGGTGGCCACGGTCAGCGCCAGGCTGGTGCCGATCACGCTATTGATGCGCTCCATGGTCAGCATGACCATCAACGCCAGTGCCAGCGCCTTGGGGAACCAGCCGAGCGCGTGGGCCACTTCGTCATGGATCGGCGGCAGGCGCCAGGACGGGCGCTGCAGCATCAGCATGGCGCGGCCAAGGCCGGTGATGAAGGCGCTGAACACCACCAGGGTAAGGATATGGTTGGTCAGGCTGGCAATGTCCGAGCCCAGTTCCGCGCTGCTTTCAAGGCCCCAGCGCAGCAACGACACGGAACCGGAAATGGTGCCCAGGGTAGCCAGGCTCACGCTCAGGGCCAGGGCGCTGCGGCGCAGCCTGCCCTCTGGCAGGCGGTGCACCATGGTGCTGGCCAGCAGCCGTTCGAGCAGGCCGCGCACCACGGTCCAAACCAGTACCGCCGCTACCAGGCTGGCGATGAACAACCAGCGGTGGTCGGCGCTGAAGGCGCTGGCCACGGCATCGGCGGCCTCGCCGCGCAGATCGCCCAGGCGCTGCACATCATCGCTGGTGGGACGGATCAGGCTCTGCCAGAACGCCGGGCTCAGCGGGGTTTGCGCACGGCTGAGGATCTGCGAGTTGAACTGGCTGCGGCGCAGGTTGACGATCTGCGTGGACAGGTCACGGGCCGACTGCATCAGCTTGGTGGCCTGGTCCTGCTGGGTGACCAGGGCCTTTTTCTCGGCATCCAGTTGCTGGCGCTGGCGGGTCAGGCTCTCGGCTTCGTCCGGCTGCACCGGGCCGAGCACTTTGAGCTTGTCGTCGAGCTTTTCCACATCGGCGCTGCGCAGGGCACTCAAGGCATCGGCCTGGCGCTGCACCTGCACGGCGGCCATGCGCAACTGCGACAGCACGTCGTCGTTGGCGCTACTGGTCACGCCCTGGCGGATCTGGTCGAGCCGGTCGCTCAACTGCTCATAACTGGCGTTTTCGTCCAGCACGGGCATTTCGGCGGCGGCAAGGCTGGACACCGGGGTGGCCGGGGCCGACCAGGCCGGGGTAACCACCACCAGCATCAGGGCTAGAAAGCCCAGGTAAAAACGGGCAAGGCTGACACGCCTCATCGAATGTTCCTCTTTACATCGCGATCAGGCGGGGGATTCTACGCGGCTTGCGCCGTTCAGGAGAGTGCCGTTTCTCGCGCCAGCAATTGCCGCTTGCGCTCCACGCCCCAACGGTAGCCGCTGATGTCGCCGTCACGGCGCACCACGCGGTGACAGGGTATGGCCACCGCAATGTGGTTGGCCGCGCAGGCTATGGCCACCGCACGCACGGCCTTGGGCGCGCCAATGCGCTCGGCGATGTCGGTGTAGCTGACCCGGCTGCCCACCGGCACTTCGCGCAGGGCCTGCCACACCCGCTCCTGGAAGGCGGTGCCTTGAACGTCCAGCGGCAAGTCCAGGCCCAGGGCCGGCGCCTCGACAAACCCCACCACTTCGGCAACGACGCGCTCATAGTCGGCATCGCCGCCGATCAGCCGGGCACTGGGGAACTGGTCTTGCAGTTGCTCCAGCAGCGGTTCGGGCTCGTCGCCCAACAGGATCGCGCAAATGCCTTTCTGGCTCTGGGCCACCAGGATGGCGCCCAGCGAGCACTGGGCAAGGGCGAAATGAATGGTCGCCCCCGCCCCACCGGCCCGGTATTCACGCGGGCGCATGCCCAGGCGCTGTCCGGCGCTTTCGTAGAAGCGGCTGTTGGAGTTGTAGCCGGCGTCGAAGATGGCATCGGTCACCGAGCCGGCATCGCCCAGGCGCTCACGCAGGCGCCGGGCGCGGAAGGCGCTGGCGTAGGCCTTGGGGGTCAGGCCGGTTTCGGCCTTGAACAGGCGGTGCAGGTGGAACGGGCTGACGGCCAGTTGCGCACCGAGCTGGTCGAGGCTGGGTGGGGTTTCGGCGCTCTCCAGCAAACGGCAGGCGCGGGCGACCAGCGTGGAGCGGCGGCTTTCGTCGGGCTTGCCCTGGCAGCGCCGGCAGGCGCGGTAACCGGCAGCTTCGGCGCTGGCGGCATCGTTGAAGAATTCAACGTTTTCGCGCTTGGCCATGCGTGATTTGCAACCGGGGTGGCAGTAGATGCCGGTGGTGCGCACGGCGTAGACGAAGTGGCCGGCGGCGCGGGTGTCGCGCGATTGCACGGCTTGCCAGCGTTGGTTGTCAGTGGTGAAAGCATTCATGATGGTTTACCTCAACGCGTGTTTTGCCTGTTGCGGCCCTTTCGCGGGCAAGCCCGCACCTACCGATTAACGGCGGCTTGTGTAAGAGCGGGCTTGCCCCGCGAACACCGGCGCAGCCGGTGCCATCCACCGCGGTGCTTGCTTCGCGGGTCAAGCCCGCTCCTACAGGATTCTCTGTTAAAGGGCCGGCAATGCCGATGCATCAACATCAGGCCCGCCACAAGTACCAGGCAGCCACGGTCCGATAAGGGCTCCAAGCGCCCCCAAGCGAGCGCATCTGCGCCGGTGTCGGCGCCTTGTCCAACCCCTTGAGCCGGCGATACCCCTCGCGCACGCCAAAATCGTCCACCGGCAGGATATCCGCTCGCTCCAGGCTATAGATCAGCAACATCTCCACAGTCCAGCGCCCAACCCCACGCAGCGCCACCAACCGCTGGATCAACACCTCATCGGCCAACCCCAGCGCCACCTCACGGCTGGGCACCACCCCGTCCATCGCCGCCTTGGCGATGCCGTGGACCGTCGCCAGCTTGCTCGCGGAAAACCCGCACCCACGCATCACCTCGGGCGTCACCGCCAGCAACTGCGCAGGCGTCGGAAACGCCTGCTCAGGAAACAGCGCCAGCAACCGCCCTAGAATCGCCTCGGCGGCCCGCGCATGCAGCTGCTGGTAGGCAATCGCCCGTACCAGCGCCTCATACGGCTCGCGCCCAGGCGTCGTACGGTGCAGGCATGGCCCGGTCAGCGCGATGTGCCGGGCCCAGTCCGGGTCCAGTGCAGCCAGGTAATCGCGGGCATCGCGGTAGGCGTCAGGCGCAAGGTCGGCAGGGCTCATCAAGGACTCCAGTGCATTCAGGGCAGGTCCAGCTTAGCGCAGCCGTTCATCGGACAAACCCCGGATCTTGCGCAGCTAATTTCTGGTATGCCATTGCCCCCTACCCGCGTCCCCGCCTAGAATTGAGAACCATTCACAATCACGCACGCTCCAGGGGCCAGGCCTTCGCTACGATGCAGATCAACGACACGCTCAAGCCAACCGAAGTCGCCCTGCTTTATCAGTCTCACCACGCCTGGCTGCGCGGCTGGTTGGGCAGCCGGGTCGGCTGCCAGGAGCACGCCGCAGACCTTGCCCAGGACACCTTCGTGCGCCTGTTGCGGGCGCGCCAGGCATCACCGCTGAGAGAGCCGCGCGCCTACCTCAGCAGCATTGCCCGCGGCCTGATGATCGACCAGTTCCGCCGTCGCGCCCTGGAGCGCGCCTATCAGGAAAGCCTGGCCCTGCTGCCCGAGGGCGAAGCGCCCAGCGAAGAACACCGGCTGGTCATTCTCGATACCCTGGAACGCCTGGACCGCGCCCTGCACCAGCTCAAACCCCGTGTGCGCCAGGCCTTCCTGCTGGCCCAGCTCGACGGCCTGAGCCTTGCGCAGATCGCCCTGCGCCTGGAGGTGTCCCGCGCCACCGTCGAGCGCGACCTGGCCAAGGCCCTGGGCGTTTGCTACCGGTTGCGCTATGCCGAGTGCTGAGCGCGCCCCAGCGCAGGCCCAGGTCGACCAGGCCATCGAATGGCTGGTCAAGCTGCGTTTCGATACCCCAAGCCCGCGCACGGAGCAGCAGTTCCAGCAGTGGCTGGCCAGCCACCCGCAGAATATCCAGGCCTGGAAACGGGTCAGCGAACTGCGCGACGAACTGGCGGTGCTGCCCAGTGAACTCAGCCGGCGCACCCTCGACGCCAGCCAGCGCCAGCGCATCAGCCGCCGCGACCAGCTCAAGCTTTTGGCCGTGCTCGCCGTCGGCGGTGGCCTCGGCTGGGCGTCCCGCGAGCCCCTGGGCCTGCCGGCACTGATTGCCGACAGCAGCACCGGCACCGGGGAACGGCGCCAGCTGCAGGGCAGCGATGGCAGCCGCTTGCAACTCAACACCGCCAGCGCCATCGACCTGCATTTCAGTAGCGAGCAGCGTGAGCTGACGCTGATTCGCGGTGAAATCAGCCTGGAAAGCAACGCCGACGACAACCGGCCGTTTCGCATCAACACCCGGGTTGGCGAACTCGATACCCGCAACGGCCAGGTGCTGCTTCGTGAGAACGACAAAGGCCTGCTGCTGGCCGTGCGCCGTGGTGAAGTGACGCTGTTTCCCTTTTCCCCCTCGGCGCGCCTGGTGCAGGCCGGCGAGGTGTTGCAGGTGTCGCCAGGGGGGCGTTATGCGAGCGCCAGCCTGCATGGCGACCCGTGGGGGTGGACCGACGGCGTGCTCAGCGTGCAGCAGATGCCACTGGGCGAGTTCGTTGCCGAATTGGCGCGCTACCGCCCGGGGTTGCTGCGCTGCGCGCCGGAGGTGGCCGGGTTGAAGGTGTCCGGCACCTACCAGTTGGGGGACACTGAGCAGATCCTGCACCTGTTGAGCCATAGCCTGCCGGTGCGGATCGACTACCGCACGCGGTACTGGGTAAACATCGGCGCGGCCTGACAGCCTGTTTTCCTGTGGTGGCCTCTTCGCGGGGCAAGCCCGCTCCTACATCGAGATCACATTCCCTCTGTAGGAGCGGGCTTGCCCCGCGAAAAGGCCACCACCGGCAACCACAAAGACTCAGTCCGCAACCGCCCGCAATTTCCCCACCCGCCGATACGACTGGCGGGCAAAGCACACAAACAACCCTGCCATCACCGCCAGCGCCATCGGCAAGCCATGGGGCGCCACATCCATCGCCGCGCCACTGACCAACGGCCCGACCAGGCTACCCACGCCCCACAGCAAGCCGACGCTGGCATTGGCCGTGACCAGGTCCTGGCCTTTGAAGCGTTGCCCGATCAGCACCAGCGCCAGGGTGTAGATCCCCCCCGCCACCGCGCCCAGCAGCACCAGCATCGGCCACAGCAACCCAGGCATCTGCAGCAACCATGGCAAGGCGATGCCAATGGCCATCGCCACCAACCCGCACACCAGGTGCAGCCCGGTACGCTCGACCCGGTCGGCCAGCCAGCCCAGCGGCAGCTGGAACACCATGTCACCGGCGAACACCACGGTCACCATCAGCGCCGCCACCGCCACGGCGTAGCCATGGCTGCTGGCGTACACCGGCAGCAGCGACAGCACCACGGCATCGAAGAACGAGAAGAACAGCACCGCCACGCACAGCGCCGGGGCTACGCGGAAGAAGCCGGCCAGGCCAAAGCTCTTTTCGCCCTCATCGCCATGCTCGACATGGTCGTTGGGCACGGTCAGCAGGATGCACAGCAAGGCCAGGCCGTAGCAGCAGGTAACCACGCCGATGATCCACGGGCTGTCTGCGCCAAGCAGCGCCAGCAGGGCCGGGCCAAGCACCTGGAATCCGGTGAAGCTGGTGGCGTACAGGGCCATGATCTTGCCGCGGTTGTGGTCCGGGCACAGCTCGTTGACCCACGACTCGCCAAGGATGATCGCGATGCCCATGCCGATACCCAGCCCCAAGCGCAGCACCGCCAACAACCACAACGAATCGAAGGCAGCGTCGAGCAAGGCAACGCTCACCGTGCACAGGCTGAAGCTCAACAGGTAGATGGTGCGCCGGGTCAGGTGCCGGCAACAGGCGTCGACCAGGAACGCCGAAAGCATCATGCCCGCGGCGGGAATGGCCGAAATAACGCCGATTTCCAGGGTGCCGGCCCCCGCCTCGTGCAGGCGCAACGACACCAGCGGCAGGCTGGCCCCCAGGCTGAAGCCCACCACCGACACGGCGAACAGAAGGCCCGCCAGCAAACGCATGTTCATGTACCACTCCAGGCAAAAACTGAAAAGACGCGAAAATACAGGCGCCCACGCGCACGCCATCAGGGCGGGCAACGCTGGGGCACGAAGGTCAGTTCAGGGCTGGTGTGGCGAGAAGGTGAAGGCGAACAGCACGCTGCGCCGGCGCTTGAGCACCGTATCGCTCGGCCACGCACGACGCATGGCCTGGAGGGCAGGCTGGCGGGTGTGTGGGAGGGATTGGCTACGGCGCATTGCTCTGGCTACTACGCAGGAGTTGGAAAGAGAGGCGGCACTCTAGGCCACCGCAGGATCAGTCGTCAATTGCCCTGGGGGGCCTACAGCACGGATGCAACCCGTTGTAGGAGCGGGCATGCCCCGCGAATGGGCTGCAAGGCAGCCCCCCGCGATCTCAACGCTTACCGGTATTTGGCAGAAACACCGCCAACATCCCGAACAGCGGCAGGAACGAGCACAGGCCATACACGTACTCGATCCCGCGCAAGTCCGCCACATACCCCAGCAGCGCCGCGCCAATGCCGCCAAAACCGAACATCAGCCCGAAGAACACCCCGGCGATCATGCCGACGCTGCCCGGCACCAGTTCCTGGGCATACACCACGATGGCGGAAAACGCCGAGGCCAGGATAAAGCCGATCACCACGCTGAGCACGGTGGTCCAGAACAGGTCGGCATAGGGCAACGCCAGGGTGAACGGCGCGACACCCAGGATCGAGAACCAGATCACCGCCTTGCGCCCGATGCGGTCACCGATCGGCCCACCGAAGAAGGTACCGGCCGCCACCGCACCGAGGAACAGGAACAGGTGCAGCTGGGAACTGGCCACCGACAGGCCGAACTTCTCGATCAGGTAAAAGGTGAAGTAGCTGGTGAAGCTGGCCATGTAGAAGTACTTGGAAAACACCAGCAGGCCCAACACCACCAGCGCCGCGATCACCCGCTGGCGCGAGATGCCATGGGTGGCCTGAACCGCCTTGCGCGCCTTGGCCTGGTTGAGGTGGGCCTTGTACCAGCGGCGCAGCATCAGGGTTACGCCGAAGAAGAACAGCGCGGCCAGGCCGAACCAGGCCACGTGGGTCTGGCCGAACGGGATGACGATGGCCGCCGCCAGCAGCGGGCCGAAGGCGGAACCGGCGTTACCGCCAACCTGGAAGGTCGACTGGGCCAGGCCGAAGCGCCCCCCCGAGGCCAGGCGAGCAATACGCGAGGTTTCCGGGTGGAAGGTCGACGAGCCGATGCCCACCAGCGCCGAGGCCAGCAGAATCATCGGGAAACTGCCGACGAAGGCCAGCATGACGATGCCCACCAGGGTACACAGGGTGCCCAGCGGCAGCAGGTTCGGCGTTGGCCGGCGGTCGGTGAAGAAACCGACCCAGGGCTGCAGCAGCGAGGCGGTGATCTGGAAGGTCAGGGTAATCAGGCCGACCTGGGCGAAGCTCAGGTCGTAATTGGCCTTGAGCATCGGGTAGATCGCCGGCAGCACCGACTGGATAAGGTCGTTGATCAGGTGCGCCAGGGCGCAGAAGGTGATGATGCGCATCACCAGCGGGTTGGCCTGGCTGGCCGCCGAGGGGCTGGTGGTGGGGGTGCTGCTGATGGCCATGAACTTGAATCCCGTCCGCAGGTTTGGGATCCGATTATCAGGAAACAAATAGATACATAGCTACCTTTTTTAACCCCCGGTCGTCGCGTACTTGTAAATGGTTCTCAATATATTTAGCATCCTTGGCCAACATCCCCGTAAATATTGGGCCAAACCGCCCTCTTGCGAGCACCCCGACCCATGAGCCCGATGCCCGCCACGCCGATTGAGGCCGACCCGCAGCAGGAAGCACTGGCATGGTTTGCCCGCCTGCGCCAACCCGGTTGCGACGAACGCGAACGCCAGGTGTTCGCCCGCTGGTGCCAGGACCCGCTCAACGCGCACGCCTACGCTGAGCTGGAGGCTCGCTGGCAACAACTGCAGGCCCCCCCTGCCCGCCCACGGCCGCGGCAGTTCAGCCTGCGTCGCAGCTCCCTGGGCAAGTGGCTGGCGCTGCTGTTCCTGCTGGTGCTGGGCGCCCTGGCCTACCTTTACTGGCCGCTGATGCAACGCCTGGCCTGCGAGCTGCACACCGACGTGGGCGAACGGCGCAGCACGCGCCTGGCCGACGGCTCGACCCTGCACCTGGACAGCGCCAGCGCGATGAATGTCGACCTGCGTGGCCGCACCCGCCAGCTGCACCTGGTGCAGGGCCAGGTGTACCTGGAGGTGATGCTCGATGGCCGCGCCATGGAGGTGCAGGTCGACGATGCCCGCATCCAGGTATTCGGCACGCGGCTGATGGTGGCGAGGTATGCCGACCATGACGAACTGGTGGTACTCAGCGGCAAGGCCATGATCAGCCAGGGCGGCGACCAGCGCATGGTGTCGGCGGGTGAGCGGGTGACCTTTACAGAGGCGCGGATCAACCCGGTGCAGAAGGCGGATGTGAAAACCGCAGACGCCTGGCGCAATGGGCAGCTGCACGCCAGCGACATGCCCCTGGGCGAGGTTATCCAGCGCCTGGCCAGCTACCAGGGCCGACGGGTCTGGTTGATGGACGAACAAACTGCCTACCGCCGCATCAGCGGTGACTTCAACCTCGATCGCCCAGGCCAGACGCTTGAGGCACTGGCTGGCGAGCAGCATTTGCAGCTGCACGGCGTGCTCGGGCAGTGGCTGATCGTGCGCTGAAACCGGGGTCGGCCGCTAAGTTTTTGAAAGGCGTGCAATTTTTTTTGAAATGAGTGTTGACACAGGCCCATCACAAGGGAATAATGCGCCCCATCGGCTACATAGCTCAGTTGGTTAGAGCATAGCATTCATAATGCTGGGGTCCGGGGTTCAAGTCCCTGTGTAGCCACCAAACAAGACGAAGGGCTTACCGCAAGGTAAGCCCTTTTTCTTTGCCTGCAGAAAAGTTGCACCGTATCAACGCACCCCGGCGACCGCCACGGCCAACCCCAGGCCGATCAGCGCGACACCGATCACGCGGTCGACCAGCCGCTGCCTTGCGATCATCAGTGCACGCAACCCCGCTTGGGAAAAGAACAACGCCACCAGGCTGAACCAGGCCCAGTGAGCGAACGACATGAATGCCCCGTAGGCGAAATCCACAGCCAGCGAACTGCCCGGTCGCACCACCTGGGTGTAGGCGCTGACGACGAAAAGCATGGTCTTGGGGTTGAGGGCATTGGTCATGAAGCCCGTACGCAACGCAGCCAGCACACCAGATTGTGCCACCTCCCCCTCCAGGCTGATTCGCGCGGTGTTGGTCAGCGACTGGTAGCCCAGGTAGATCAGGTAACCCGCACCGAGCACTTTCATGACCAGGAACAGCGCCGGGCTCTGACTGATGACCACGGCGATCCCCAGCACCGTGTACAGCACATGCACCTGCACACCCAGGGCAATCCCTACCGCAGCGGCCAGCCCGGCCTTGCGGCCCTGGGCGTAACTGCTGCGAGTGACCAGGGCGAAGTCGGCGCCGGGGCTGATGACGGCCAGAAGGGTAAACAGGGCGACAGCAATGAGTTCGGTCAAGGGAAAGGCCTCGATAGACGATGAGAAAGCACAGATGCATCTATTATCGAGAGCTGTTTGGCGGGAAAAAAACGATTTAAAGTGAAGCAGATCTGATAGTTTTTCTGACAGATATCCAAAACCTGTGCTGGCCTCTTCGCGGGCATGCCTGCTCCCACAGGGACCTCAGCAAGCCTGAGGGTTGTGCAGTACATGTGGGAGCGGGTGTGCCCGCGAAGAGGCCGGATCAGGCAAACAGGGACCCCATGAAACTGCCAGCCCTTACCGCCTTCCGCTACTTCGACATCGCCGCCGAAACCGAAAGCTTCGTCCGTACCGCCGAACGCCTGCATGTCACCCACGGCGCCGTCAGCCGCCAGGTACGTCTGCTTGAGGAAAGCCTGGGCATCGAACTGTTCGAACGGCGCAACCGGGCGATCTTCCTCACCCCCGCTGGCCGGGCATTGCATGGCACCACCCAGGCGATCTTCGAACAACTCGAAGGCGCCGTGCAGCGCCTGCAGCAGCAGGAGCGCGACAACGTGCTGGTGCTGTCCTGCGAACCGACCATCGCCATGCGCTGGCTGATCCCGCGCCTGCCACGCTTCCATGCCGCGCACCCGGACCTGCAACTGCATCTGGTGGCTGCCGGCGGGCCGGTGGACTTTGCTCGAAGCGGGGTCGACCTGGCACTACGCCGGGACGACTTCCATTGGCCACCGGCGCTGCACAGCATGAAAATCTGCGATGAGTGGATTGGCCCGGTCAGTCGCATCTACAGCGACAACCTGGACGGCCAACGCCTGCTGCACAGCAGCACCCGCCCCGACGCCTGGCCCACCTGGCTGCGCCTTGGCAAGCGGCAGGCAACCCACAGCGAGCGCAGCGACTTCGAACACTTCTACCTGTCGCTACAGGCCGCCAGCGCCGGCCTGGGCCTGGCCATCGCCTCGGCATTGATGGTGCGTGACGAACTCGACAGCGGCCAGCTGTACGCTCCGTTCGGCTTCCTGCGGGATGGCTCTGCCTATTACCTGCTCAGCCCGCAGCCACTGAGCGATGGCGGCAAGCGCCAGCGTTTTGCCGAATGGGTGAAGCATGAAAGCCAGGTTTGCCTCACTCACCTGGGCTTGCTGCAGAACGACGCGTTTGAACCACCATCACCACCCCAGGTGCGATAACCGGCGGTATCGATGTGGATGCGCCCGCTCGGATAGCGCCCCAGGCCCATGTTCCAGGCCTGGCCGTGCTGCTGCCAGAAACGGCACAGCGGATTGGGGTCGGCCCAGGCCGGCAACAGGATATCGACCGCGAAAGCGCGGGTATGGGCACTGTCCGAGGCACCACCCGCGCAGCGGTTGAGATCGGGATTGCGATAGGCCGACACCACCTCGAACTGGCGCAAGATACCTTGCCCATCGAGGGTACTGATCAATGACAACGTGGAACGCACTGCCGGCCAGTTGCTGGCAGGCGGTAGCGCAAACGGCGAGGCATGGCACAGCTTCCAGTCCGACGCCGAACGCAGCAGCTGGTGGATCGGCACAACTCCATATAGCCGCGCATCCACCAGCATCTCGCGAAACGGCCGGGTCTGATGGTCACCCGCCCACTGGGCGAACATCCACAGGTCACGCTCGTCCGCCAATGCCATTGTGCTCGACAGCACACCTGCAGCCAGCAACAGCCTGCTTGCTCTTCTCATTCCCCTGCCCCCTGCCCCAGTATGAGCACGGCCACCAGCCCTGGCGGCCACTGACAAGGAGTTAAGCATGCACAAGATTGCCCTATCCAGCCTGGCCGCCCTCGCCTGCAGTGGCCTGGCCCTGGCCGACGCACGCATCGACCTGGGCGATACCCAGCGCGTCACCCGCCTGTTCGCCTTTCCCAACAACTGCCACGTGATCTGCTATCGCAACTGGACACTTGAACAAACGGTCGAGCACTACCTGACCCAGAGCGTACAGCGCGACGGCCACGCCAACGCCAAGGTGACGGTCAGCCGCGAGCATGAGCGCCTGCATGCCACCATCAGCGAAGTGCCAGCCAGCTACGCCGAGCCCCTGCGCCAACTGCTCGACAGCGGCGAGCTGGCCTATGAAGGCGCCCGCCGCTTGAACCAGGACGGCAAGTGGGCCTATGACTGGTACCTGTTCCTGCCCCTGGGCATGGCCCTGCAGAACCGCCGCAGCATCGAGCTGCTGCACTTCCCGCCGGACTACTCGCTGACCCAGGCCCAGGACTACCTGCGCTCCAACACCACCGACCGCTGGGCCGAACTGCTGACCTTCAACGGCATCGAGGCCAGTCAGACCCCGGCCTACCAGACCATCATCGACATCGCCCCGATCGCCGCCCCTGCAAGCGCCGGCGCCACACTCACCGACACCTACAGCTACTTCCAGGATTACCAGGTGCGCATGGTCCGGGAAATGACTGACGCTGGCGCTGCCAAGCCGTTGCCGATGGTCGCCTTCGGCGCGCCGGTGCGCAGCTGGATCCAGCAGCAGTACGGGCCGAAGGTGGACGTGCTGGGGCTGGTCAGCATCAGCCCTAAAGCCGGCACTCAGGTGCCGGTGTTGGGCTCCAACCACCCCAGCGCGATCTGGTACACCGCCGACAAGGCCAACCATGGCGGTGACGAGGACGCAGCCGATGCGGCGGGGTTGAAGATGATGGGGCAGGATTTGACGGCAGCCTGCTGGCAGGCGGGGATGGGCAGCAACCCGGGGGCCGACCCGAAAGAAACGCTGCAGGCCTGCTCGAACAAATGGCAGGTGATGCAGAAGAAGCAGACGTGCGAGCTGTTCTTCCGCACAGTGCGCTCGTTCACGCCGGAGCAGGCGGCGGCCAAGTGCAATACCGGGGAGACGAGCCGAAGCTTGCGGGACCTGAAGAAGCCGGTCGAGGTTGTGCCGCGCGAGTTGTGATCGGTTTGCCGGCGTAGCAAGCGACGCGGTGAATGGCACCGGCTCCGCCTGTGTTCGCGGGCAAGCCCGCTCCCACAGGTTCTTCGTTAAATCAGATAGTTATGATTTGTTCCATGAGAGTCTACCCAGCCCTACGGGCTGCGCTGTCGCGCAGGGAACCGTGCCAGCAGTCGCGCCGCAATGCGTGAGTGCCCAAAAATGCGATACGCGAACACCAGCGCTTGACCTACACCACAACCCTGGGCTGCCGATCAAGCGCCCACTTCCAGCCCCCGGTAGGAGCGAGCGCAGCTCGCGATGGGGCGCGCAGCGGCCCCAGGGTTTCAGCCTCGCGGCTCATAGTGCTGGGGCTGCTTTGCAGCCCATCGCGAGCTGCGCTCGCTCCTACCGGGTCCTGTGGGAGCGGGCTTGTCGAGGCGTCGAACCGCCGCGAAGCAGGCGACGCGGTGCATGGCACCGGCTTCGCCGGTGTTCGCGGGCAAGCCCGCTCCCACAGGATTCTCTGTTAAATCAGATATTTGCAATTTGTTCCATGAGAGCGGGCTTGCCCCGCGAAAGGGCCGGTACAGGCTTACTCAATCTTCAAGCAGGGTACAGGCCATCACCAGGGCATCCTCACGCCCCCCGGCAACCGGGTAGTAATCACGCCGCCGACCAATCTCGTTGAAGCCATAACGCTCGTACAAGCGATAAGCCGACTGGTTACTGGCCCGCACCTCAAGGAAGCACTCCCGCCCATTGAGCTGGTACGCGCGCGCCATCAGGTGTTCGAGCAGCTTCAAGCCCAGCCCGCAGCCCTGGTTCTCGGGCTTGACGGTGATGTTCAGCAGGTGCGCCTCGTCGATGATCACGTTGATCACCCCATGCCCCACCTGCTGCTGCCCGTCGAACATCAACCACACTTCGTAGGACTTCAGCGCGTCCTGGAAAATGCCGCGGGTCCAGGGGTGGCTGAACGCGGCATATTCGATCTTCAGCACGGCATCCAGATCCGCCTCGGTCATTGGGCGGAAACTGATCGACTCACTCATTCAACGCTCTTCCAGCGCGCCATCAGCTGGCGCATCGCTTGCCAGACGTGCGCCTTGCGCTGCGGCTCGTCCATCAACAGTTCAAGGCCCGGCAGCGCCCAGGCATCGCCCAGGCCGTCGACCTTGAGCACTTGGTAGTAGGCGCCCGCGTCGGCATTGGCGGCAAAGCGCAGGGCCGGCAGGCCGACCAGCCAGAGCACGCTGCTGGGCACTTCTTCCAGGCGGGCCTGGATGAAGCCCTGAACGAAATCACGCGCGGCATCCGGGCCCTGGTCCATGTTGCCGCGCACCAGCAGCGGCCAGCGCACCGGTTCGCCGATGATCTGCGGGGCATCTGGCAGGCCGGCGGCGCGCAGCATGTCCTTGAGCAGCAGGTAGGACGGGTCGCGGCTCTGGAACGGCTGGCCGGTGGCCAGCTCGACCAGCAGCAGGCAACTGCCGGCACGCAACAGCTGCAGGGCGAAACGCGGCGGCGCCACCGGGGCCGGGCGCGGCGCGGGGGCAGCCTGCTCGGGCTCTGCGGGCTTGGCGGCGGGCTTGGGCGCCGTGCCTGGGCGCGGGATTTCGATTTTTGGCCGCTCGCCGGAACGGGCCTGCGGCGCGACAGGTGCGTCGCTGGCGCTCGGCGCAGCCGGACGGGCCTCGAATTCGATGTCTTCGACCGGCGCTTGCGGCAGCAGCAGCTCGGGGCGCGAGGGCGCAGCGAACGGCAGTTCGGCACGCGGCAGCCAATGCACCACTTGCATGGCGGAAAGGTAGGCGCGGCGGCGGGGTTCGGTCAGCAAGGCTCGGGGGTCCGGAAGGCGGGCACAAAGAGAGGGGGCATTCTAACGTAGGCATGGTTTTTTTTGCATCGCCCGTGCGACCGAGCGCAAACCCGGTAGGCGCGCGCAAAGCTTTGAGATCGGGCACCGCTTGCGCGCTGCACCGCGAGCTTCGCTCGCTCCTACCGGATTTGTGCAGGCCCGCATGCCGCAAAAACCTCATTACAGACCAAGGGGTGAAATCCTCCCCTCCGGATGAAGTACAATCGCCCCCTTTTTACTTGGCAACGAGTAGACGCCAATGATCGAACCCAAGCGCGTCCTGCGCGCCCTAGCCGAACACTGGGCCCTGATCGAGCCGCTGTGCGAGCGTTTCGACCAGGGCACCCTGAGCCTGGTGGAACTGCGCCAGCAACTGGGCCGCCAGCAGGTGGAAAGCACGCCGCAGGACATCACCCAGCTGCTCGACGTGTGGATCCGCCTGGATATCCTGGTGCCGGTGGCCAAGAGCCCGAACCGTTTCGAGCTCAACGCCCAGATCCACGACTTCCTCGCCTACCTGCGCCGCGAGCACCGGCTGGGCCTGTGCCTGGAGATCGAGGCCTACCTGCGCCACCTGGAGCGCCTTGCCGGGCATATCCAGGATGCCTTCGACAACCGCGACAGCGACGACCTGGCCCGCCAGCTGCGCCTGCTCGACATGCGCGTGCGCGACGTGCTGAAGAAGCTCGACAACGACGAGCAGGCCCTGGTGGCCGTGGCCGAACGGGCCAAGACCAGCAACCGCCAGATTCCGCTGCGCCAGCGCTACGCCGAAGTGCTGGCGACCTGGGACGAATACGTCGAGCCGATGATCCAGCTGGTGAACGCCGACGGCGCCTTCGAACAGGGCGTGCGCAAGGTCGAGACGGTGCTGCTCAAACTGCTGGGCGAACAGGCGCGCCTGGGCCACCTGGTCGACGACGACATGCTGCTGCGCACCCACGCGCGCATCCTCGAAATGCAGACCAGCGCCCAGCTCACCCTGCGCCACGCCCGGGAACTGCTGCTGCCGCTGCGTGAAGAAGCGCGCCGGCACAACGCCGTGACCCGCGGCGCCGCGCTGGCCCTGTCGGTGATCCGGCGCAAGGGCCTGGACGCCGTGCCGCAAGCGGCCATGCCGCTGTTCACCCGCCCGCAAAGCACCTTCCTCGGCAGCGCCAGCCAGGTCGAGGCCTACGTCTATGCCCTGGCCCGCTTCGAGCCCAAGCCTGCCAAGTTCCCCAAGGCGCACAAGACCCACAAAGGCCCGCTGCCGCGCGCACCGCGCACGGTCAAGGAAATGCTCGAGCGCTGCGAAGACGCCCTGCCGCTGCCCGACCTCATGGTCTGGCTGCTGGACCAGGAGCCCGACGGCGCCACCGACGAATTGCTGTACTGGTTCTCGCGCCTGTCGCGGGAGAAGCGCTTCAAGCGCGAACGCCTGGAACGGCGCGAGTACACCACCCAGGAACACCTGGTCAGCCTGCGCTCCTTCGCCCTGACGTCCAGCCGCGAAGCGCAACCTGAAACCAACGCGAGCCTAGCCAATGCATCTTGATCTTTCCGAACTGTCCCAGCTCGCGCCGATCTTCCGCGAGCTGTTCAAGGGTTTCCACGTCAGCCGCCGCGACCCTGAAATGTACGCCCAGCTGTCGAACTTCCAGGACCAGTACCGCACCCTGTTCAAGGCCCTGGGCTTCGAGCTGGTGTGCGATACCCGCGGCTTCTACTACTTCGTGCCCGAGCAGGCTGCCGCGCAGGTCAACAAGACCGCCCAGCGCCTGTCGCTGTTCACCTTCATCCTGGTCGAGTACCTGGCCGACCAGGGCCGCGACCCGATGGCCGTGCTCGACGGCGGCAGCATCGGCCGCGACGAGCTGCCCTCGCTGCTGGACAAGTACCGCGACCTGTTCCTGCAGGCCGAAGTGCAGACGGTGGACGAGCTTGAAGAAAAGATCATGCGGCGCATGACCCAGCTGGGCTTCGCCCATGAGGAAGGCGGCATCTACCGCTTCCTGCCGCCGATGCACCGCTTCCTCGACGTGTGCCTGTCGGTGCAGCAGGACCGCGACCTGGCCGCCAGCCTGCACAGCGACCTGCCACTGCCCACCCCGGAGCTGGTGGTGGAAGAAAGCCCCGAACAACTCAACCGCACCGACGACCCGCTCGACCTCAGCCCGTTCGACGGCGAGGAAAGCGAAGAGGACGCCCTGGCCCGGGCCATCCGCGAAGAGCAACAGGAGATTGACGCATGAGCCAGGAACGCTACGGCATCCGCCGCTTCGCACTGCTCAACACCGCCGGCTACAGCCTCGGCCTGTTCCCGCTGGAGCACCCGCTGTCGGTCTACGGCGCCAACAACCTGGGTAAATCGGCGTCGATCAACGCCCTGCAGTTCCCGATTCTGGCGCGCATGTCGGACATGAGCTTCGGCAAGTACAGCCTGGAGCAGTCCCGCCGCTTCTACTTCGCCAGCGATACGTCCTACATCCTCTGCGAACTGAACCTGCCCCACGGCCCGCACGTGATCGGCGTGGTCGGCCGCGGCCCGGGCGGCGGTTTCGGCCACCAGTTCTTTGCCTACAAAGGCGAGCTGGACCTGGCCCACTACCAGAAGAACGACACCTGCCTGCGCCAGAAGGAACTGTTCACCAACCTTGAGCGCCTGGGCCTGAAGGCCTATGAACTGAAGCCGGACGAACTGCGCCGGCTGCTGGTTGGCGGCCACTCCACCTGCCCGCTCGACCTCACCCTGATTCCGCTGCGCTCAACCAGCGAGCAGAGCCTGAAAACCTTCCGCGCGCTGTTCATCAACCTGCTGCACATGCGCGAGATCACCGCCGCCAAGCTCAAGCAGCTGTTCCTCGACGCCTTCGAGCACAGCCTGCGCTCGGGCAGCGTCGACTACATCGCCGCCTGCGAGGAAGCCTTCCGCGACGTGCGCCGCATGGAGCAGGACTACAACGCCCTGGTCGCGGCCGGCCCACTGGTCGAGGCCCTGGCCGGCGGCGTGGCCCAGCGCGACATCCTGCGCGGCAAGCTGCACCGCATTTCGCCGGTGCTCGACACCCTGCTCGGCACCTGGCAGGAATACGCCATGGCGCGCAAGGAAGAGCTGGTGATCCAGGCCGAGCACTACCGTGGCGAGCAGGACCGCCTGCAGAACGACCAGCGCGGCGGCACCCAGGAACTGATGCGCCTGGAGCGTGAAATCACCGGTATCCAGCGCTGGCTTGGCGAGCTGTCGGTGCTCAAGCACCGCTTCGCCCTGGTCGATGACGTCAAGGTACTGGAACAAGGGTTGCTGGCGGCCAAGGACGCCCACGACGAACTGGCCGGTGCCCTGGCCCAGTCGCGCCAGTTCAGCGCCGAAGACCTCGACGAACGCGTGCGCGACCTGGAAAAACGCCTGAAGCAGGTCAAGCAGCAGCTCGACCACGCCGACAACAACAGCTATGCACGCCTGCGCGAAGAGTTCTCGCAGCAGGACGTCGACCGCCTGATGCGCCTGTTCAACGGCGCGCTGTTCAGCCTGCCGCTGGGCGACCGTGGCATCGAGCTGGACGACAGCGACCTGTGGGTGAAATCCCTGGAAGCGGTGCTCGACGGCTTCAAGGGCGAGCGCTTCGAGGCCCCGGGCCTGTCGATCGACCTCACCCACATCGACCCGCCTGCCCTGCAGGCCCTGGCCGACCGCGCCGCCCTGCGCGACCAGAAAGAGCGCCTGGAGAAAGAGCTCAAGCAGCTCAAGACCCAGCAATCGGTGGCTGCCGACCGCTCCGCCTCCAAGGCCCAGACCGAAACCCTGTACCAGCAGGTGCTGGATGCACAAAAGGCCCTGGAAGACTTCCGCCGCAGCGAAACCCTGGCCGCCGAGGAACCAGAAAAGCTGGAGCAACTGGCCCAGCTGGAAGCTGCCCAGGACGAGCTCAAGCGCTCAAGCGACGCCTTCACCGAGCGCGTTCAGCAGCTGTCGGCCAAGCTGCAGCTGGTCGGCCGCCAGATCGGTGACCTTGAGTCCAAGCAGCGCACCCTGGAAGACGCCCTGCGCCGCCGCCAACTGCTGCCAGCCGACCTGCCCTACGGCACGCCGTACATGGAAGCCATCGACGACTCGATGGACAACCTGCTGCCACTGCTCAACGACTACCAGGACAGCTGGCAGGGCCTGCAGCGCGTCGACAACCAGATCGAGGCGCTGTACGCCCAGGTGCGCCTGAAGGGCGTGGCCAAGTTCGACAGCGAAGACGACATGGAGCGCCGCCTGCAGCTGCTGGTGAACGCCTATGCGCACCGCACCGACGAGGCCCTGACCCTGGCCAAGGCACGCCGCGCCGCAGTGACCGACATCGCCCGGACCCTGCGCAACATCCGCAGCGACTACGACAGCCTGGAACATCAGCTGGCCTTGTTCAACCGCGAGATCAACAAGCGCCAGGTGTCCAACCTGGAAAGCTTCCGCGTGGTGCTGGCACCGAACAAGGAAGCGCTCAAGCACATCGACCAGATCATCCACAGCGCCGGCCAGTACGAAGAAGGCGAAACCCTGTCGGTGTTCGACCTGACCCAGAGCGCCGAGCAGGACAACAAGAACGAAGAGGCCAAGGAATACCTGGCCCGCCTGGTGGCCGCCAACCACAACCAACTGGGCCTGAAGGACCTGTTCGAGCTGGCGTTCGAGATCACCAAGGTCAATGGCCAGCCGATCATCCACGCCGACATCGACGGCGCGGCGTCCAACGGCACTACCATGACCATCAAGGCGCTGACCAACATGTACCTGTTGCTGCACTTGATGGACCGCGACCTGGCCGGGCGCATTCGCCTGCCGTACTACCTGGACGAGGCGGCGGACATCGATGAACGCAACCAGGCGGCGCTGCTGGAAACCAGCCTGCAACTGGGCTTCGTACCGATTCTGGCGAGCGTGAAGCCGCAGGTGTCGGCGCGCGTGGCGATTGACCTGGAAGGTGGCAGCGGGCCGAATGGCATCTACATCGACGAGGCGGACTGGAAGTACATCAGCCGGCTGGATGAGGTGAAGGCGGTTGTGCGTGAGGATCAGGCCGAGGAGTTGGCCTGATTCAGGTGCAAGGGGCCGCTTTGCGGCCCTTCGCGACCTCTGGTCGCTCCTACCGGGGAAATTGCATCTCCCTGTAGGAGCGACCAAAGGTCGCGAATGGAGGCCAAAGGCCTCCCCTGGGCCCTCAATGATTCCAAGGCAAAATCGGAATCGCGGTCACCGCATTCTGCGGGCTACCTTCAACGATGCGGTCGCTGTACACCAGGTACACCAGCGTATTGCGCTTCTTGTCCAGGAAGCGCACCACCTGCATGGTCTTGAACACCAGCGAGGTGCGTTCCTTGAACACCTCCTCGCCATCTTTGAGCTCACCCTTGAAGTTGATCGGCCCCACCTGACGGCAGGCAATCGACGCCTCCGCGCGGTCCTCGGCCAACCCCAAGCCACCCTTCACGCCACCGGTCTTGGCCCGTGACAGGTAGCAGGTCACGCCCTCGACCTTGGGGTCGTCGAACGCTTCGACCACAATACGGTCGTTCGGCCCCAGGAACTTGAACACCGTGGACACCTGGCCGATTTCCTCGGCCCCGGCCAGCATCGGCAGGGCAAAGGCTACCAGGGCCACTGCCCGCTTGAGCCCCTTCATACCAGCACCAGGTTGTCGCGGTGCACCAACTCAGGCTCGGCGATGTAGCCCAGCACGGCCTCGATCTGGTCGGAGGGCTGGCCGATGATCTTCTGCGCTTCCAGCGCGCTGTAGTTGGCCAGGCCCCGGGCCACTTCACCGCCATCCGGGCCGACGCACACCACCATCTCACCGCGACGGAAACTGCCCTGCACGGTTTTCACGCCCACCGGCAGCAGGCTCTTGTTGGCTTCGCGCAGCGCCTGCACGGCGCCGGCGTCGAGCACCAGGGTGCCGCGGGTTTGCAGGTGGCCAGCCAGCCACTGCTTGCGCGCCGCGAGCATGCCGCGCTCGGGCGACAACAGGGTGCCCAGGCGCTCACCGGCCTTCAGGCGGTCCAGCACGCGCTCGATGCGCCCGCCAATGATGATGGTGTGGGCGCCGGAACGGGCCGCCAGGCGCGCAGCGCGCAGCTTGGTCTGCATGCCGCCACGGCCCAGCGCGCCGCCGGTGCCGCCGGCCACGGCGTCAAGCGACGGGTCGTCGGCGCGGGCTTCATAGATCAGTTGGGCTTCAGGGTTGTTGCGCGGGTCGGCGTCGAACATGCCGTCACGGTCGGTGAGGATCACCAGCAGGTCGGCTTCCACCAGGTTGGCCACCAGCGCGGCCAGGGTGTCGTTGTCGCCGAAGCGGATCTCGTCGGTGACCACGGTGTCGTTCTCGTTGATCACCGGCACCACGCCCAGGTCCACCAGGGTGCGCAGGGTGCTGCGGGCGTTCAGGTAACGCTTGCGGTCGGACAGGTCGTCGTGGGTCAGAAGAATCTGCGCAGTGTGCTTGCCGTGCTCGCCGAAGCTCGACTCCCAGGCCTGCACCAGGCGCATCTGGCCGATCGAGGCGGCCGCTTGCAGCTCGTTCATTGCACTGGGTCGCGAAGTCCAGCCCAGCTGGCTCATGCCGGCAGCCACGGCCCCGGAGGACACCAGTACCAACTCCACGCCCGCTTCACGCAGCGCGACCATCTGCTCGACCCACACGGCCATGGCGCCGCGGTCGAGGCCCTTGCCATCGGCTGTCAGCAGGGCACTGCCAATCTTCACGACCCAGCGCTTGGCGCCCGTCACCTTGCTTCGCATCTTCTTCCAACCTATGTCGAATCTGTAGATACCGTGGATACAAAAACGCCGCTCCAATGAGCGGCGTTTAGTGTACTGCAACCGATCAGTCGCGCACGTAAATGATTTCCGGGCCGTCTTCGTCGTCCTCGAAATCATCATCCCAGCCATCGTCGTCATCGCCGATGTCGTGCACGCTCTTGACGCCGGTGCGACGCAGGGTACGGGCGTCGTCCAGGGCCTGCAGCTGGGCGCGGGCTTCGTCTTCGATGCGCTGGTCGAGCTCGGCCAGCTCCTCGGCGTAGGCCGGGTCGTTGGCCAGGCGGTCGGCGCGGTCTTCGATGTAGCGCATCAGGTCGTGGCTGAGCTGCTCGGTGCCCTGCTTGGAGATGGCCGAAATCACGTAGACCGGGCCCTCCCACTGCAGGCGCTCGACCACTTCCTTGACCCGCTCGTCGCGCTCGTCTTCCATCAGCATGTCGGACTTGTTCAGCACCAGCCAGCGCTCACGGTCGGTCAGCGACGGGCTGAAGCGGGTCAGCTCGTTGATGATGACTTCGGCGGCATCGGCCGGGCTGCTGCCGTCCAGCGGCGCCAGGTCGACCAGGTGCAGCAGCACGCGGGTACGCGCCAGGTGCTTGAGGAAGCGGATGCCCAGGCCAGCACCGTCGGAGGCGCCTTCGATCAGGCCAGGAATGTCGGCGATGACGAAGCTCTTCCAACGGTCGACGCTGACCACGCCCAGGTTCGGCACCAGGGTGGTGAACGGGTAGTCGGCGACTTTCGGCTTGGCAGCCGACACCGAGCGAATGAAGGTGCTCTTGCCAGCATTCGGCAGGCCCAGCAGGCCAACGTCGGCCAACACCTTCAGCTCCATCTTCAGGTCGCGCTGGTCACCCGGTTTGCCGGGGGTGGTCTGGCGCGGTGCACGGTTGGTGCTGGACTTGAAGCGGGTGTTGCCCAGGCCGTGCCAGCCGCCCTGGGCGACCATCAGCTTCTGGCCAGGGGTGATCAGGTCACCGATCACTTCCTGGGTCGAGGCGTCGATCACGGTGGTGCCGACCGGCACGCGCAGGAACAGGTCGTCGCCCTTCTTGCCGGTGCAGTCGGTGCTGCCGCCGTTGGAGCCGCGCTGGGCTTCGTGGTGACGGGTGTAGCGGTAGTCGACCAGGGTGTTGAGGTTTTCGTCGGCCACCATGTACACCGAACCACCGTCACCACCGTCGCCGCCGTTGGGGCCACCGTTCTCGATGAACTTCTCGCGACGGAAGCTCATGCAACCGTTGCCGCCGTCACCGGCCTTGACCCGAATGGATACTTCGTCAACAAACTTCATTAAAACCGCCTCTCGCCTGCGGGCGAGCTGAATACCTAAAAAACCTGAGGCTCTTGCAAAAATGAGCGCGGCGGCCCCGTACGACCGTAGAAAACCACGCCGGCAGCCCATACAAACAGCTTTGCAAGAGGCTCACCACAAACGAAAAAGCCCCGTCGCATGACGGGGCTTCTGGAGCGACGTCGCGATTAGGCTGCGACGATGCTCACGTAACGGCGCATGAACTCGCCTTTCTTCTCGAACTTGATCACGCCTTCGATCTTGGCGAACAAGGTGTGGTCCTTGCCCATGCCAACGCCGTAGCCAGCGTGGAATTCGGTGCCGCGCTGACGGACGATGATGTTGCCTGGCTTGATAACCTGGCCGCCATACATCTTCACGCCAAGGCGTTTCGATTCTGAGTCGCGACCGTTACGAGTACTACCACCAGCCTTTTTGTGAGCCATGGTTCAATTCTCCAAATAAATTCAGGGGACCTAGGCGATTAAGCCTGGATACCGGTGATTTTGATCTCGGTGAACCACTGGCGGTGGCCCATACGCTTCATGTGGTGCTTACGACGACGGAACTTGATGATGCGCACTTTGTCGTGACGGCCTTGCGAAACGACTTCGGCAACCACTTTAGCGCCGGCGACGACTGGTGCGCCGATGGTGACTTCTTCACCGTTGGCAACCAGCAGAACGCGATCGAAGGTTACGGATTCGCCAGTGGCGACTTCCAGTTTTTCGATCTTGAGGAATTCACCTTCAGCGACTTTGTACTGCTTGCCGCCGGTAACGATTACTGCGTAAGACATGGTATTTCTCCGATAATCCTGCTCACCCAGCGCTTTATATGATGAGTATTGGCTGGCATGGCTGCACGGGGCTGGAACGGCCCTGTGCAATTGCGTAAGGCAGGTGCTGCCCAGGAAGTTAGGGTGCGCGATTGTACGCAACCGGCGTTTTGCTTGCAAGTGCCGCCCCCGGCCCGCTGGCACCGCGCCTTGACACACCGGGACCTGCGACCTAGCATGCCGCGCAACCTCACTGGAGCAACCGATGCAACCCCAATCCTTCTACCGCGCGGTAGCTGACGATTTCAGCGCCGTCGACGAGATCATCAAGAAGCAGCTGACCTCGCGCGTGCCGCTGGTATCGAAGATCGGCGATTATATCACGTCGGCCGGCGGCAAGCGCCTGCGCCCCCTGCTGGTGCTGCTGTGCGGCAAGGCCCTGGGCCGCGAGGGCGACGACCTGCGCCTGCTGGCCGCGACCATCGAATTCCTGCACACCGCGACCCTGCTGCATGACGACGTGGTCGACATGTCTGGCATGCGCCGTGGCCGCTCCACTGCCAATGCCCTGTGGGGCAACGCGCCAAGCGTGCTGGTGGGCGACTTCCTCTATTCGCGCTCGTTCGAGATGATGGTCGAGCTGGGCTCGATGCCGGTCATGCAGATCCTCTCCAAGGCCACCCGGGTGATCGCCGAAGGCGAAGTGCTGCAACTGTCACGGGTACGCGACGCCAGCACCACCGAAGAGGTGTACATGGAGGTGATTCGCGGCAAGACCGCGATGCTGTTCGAAGCCTCGACCCACAGCGCCGCCGCACTGGCCGGCGCCACCGATGCCCAGCGCGAGGCGCTGCGCACCTTCGGTGACCACCTGGGGGTGGCCTTCCAGCTGGTCGACGACCTGCTCGACTACGAAGGCGATGCCGATGCCTTGGGCAAGAACGTCGGTGACGACCTGGCCGAAGGCAAGCCGACCCTGCCGTTGATCTACACCATGCGCGAAGGCACGCCCGAGCAGGCTGCACTGGTGCGCAAGGCAATCCAGAAGGGTGGCCTGGAGGATCTGGAGCAGATTCGCGAGGCTGTCGAAGCGTCGGGCGCATTGAAGTACACCGCCGAGCTGGCGCGTGACTACGTCAAGCGTGCCATCGCCTGCCTGGAAGTGCTGCCAGCCAGTGAGTGCCGGGATGCGCTGGTTGAGCTGAGCGAGTTTGCTGTCGCCCGTACTCACTGACAGACCGAGTCGCCTTCATTCGCGGGGCAAGCCCGCTCCTACACAGGATATGCGTTCCCTGTAGGAGCGGGCTTGCCCCGCGAAGCTTTTGTACGGACAAAAACACTTCCCCAGCAAAACCTTATACAATGTGGGCTTTTAACCGTCCGTCTGTTTTAAGGATCCGAAGTGAGCACTCTGCCACCCTGCCCCAAATGCAATTCCGAATACACCTACGAGGATGGCACCCAGCTGGTCTGCCCCGAGTGCGCCCACGAGTGGTCGGCCAACGGCGAAGCCGAAGCTGCCAGCGATGACGTGGTGAAGAAGGATTCGGTCGGCAACGTGCTGCAGGACGGCGACACCGTCACCGTAATCAAGGACCTCAAGGTCAAGGGCTCGTCCCTGGTAGTGAAGGTCGGCACCAAGGTCAAGAACATCCGCCTGTGCGATGGCGACCACGACATCGACTGCAAGATCGACGGCATCGGGGCGATGAAGCTGAAATCCGAGTTCGTCCGTAAGGTCTGATTACAAATTCCGCCAATTGGCACTTGCTATTCTGATAATAAGAATTATTCTCATTGGAATTGGTATCCAAGGAGAATAGCCATGACTTATCTGATCGACGCTTGGCTGGACCGCCCCCATCCCTACCTGCGCATTCTTCACCGGGAAACCGGTGAGGTGTGTGCGGTGCTTGAAGAAGAAGCGCTGGACGAGCTGCGCGACCAGGGTGACCTGGACCTGAACGGGTTGAATTCGAGCGAGCCGATCGTGCTCAAGGAGTTGGTGCGCAATTTATTTCTGTTCTGCTATGCGCGGGCGTTGCGCCCTGGGGGAGCGGATTGGAATTGAGGCTGGCAGGGCCGGCCTCTTCGCGGGGCAAGCCCGTACAAAGGAAACCTCTATCCTTGTAGGAGCGGGCTTGCCCCGCGAATGGCCTTAAGCAGGCATTACAGAACGTCGAGCAGCTCGACGTCGAACACCAGGGTGCTGTGCGGCGGGATGCTACCAACGCCTTGGGCGCCGTAAGCCAGCTCGCTCGGCACGTACAGGCGCCATTTGCTACCGGCATTCATCAGTTGCAGGGCCTCGGTCCAGCCCGCGATCACGCCACCCACCGGGAATTCAGCCGGCTGGCCACGGTCGTAGGAGCTGTCGAACACGGTGCCGTCGATCAGGGTGCCGTGGTAGTGGGTACGCACGTTGCTTTCGCGGGTCGGCTTGGCGCCTTCGCCAGCGGTCAGCACTTCGAACTGCAGGCCCGAAGCCAGGGTGGTGACGCCGTCACGCTTGGCGTTCTCGACCAGGAATTCCTTGCCAGCGGCAGCGGCCGCTTCGGCCTTGGCAGCCGCTTCGGCTTGCATCACTTCGCGGATCACCTTGAAGCTGGCCGACAGGTCGGCTTCGCTGACGCGGCTGTCGGCACCGTTGAAGGCGTCGGTCAGGCCGGCCAGGATGGCTTCCAGGCTAACGCCCGGTGGCGGGTTGTCGCGCAGTTGGCCGCCCAGCTGGCGGCCGATGCCGTAGCTGACGCGCAGTTCGTCGGTGGACAGGTTGAGTTCGGACATTGTCATGCTCCACTGCAGGGCGCAGTGAGGCCGCGCCCTTGATGAAAAGGGCGAGCAGCCTAGCACACTGGAAGCAACGCGAGCAGCTACCAGGCCGAACGCTGGGAAATCGGCACTTTCAGGTCTTCTTCAGGGTGCGAGCCCATGCCGCACATTTCATCCTGCACCGACCAATGCACCAGGTTCATCGAAACCATCGGGATGGTCTGCAACAAGGTGCGTGCATCTTCCACCGAATGCACCCGCAGGCGTTCGCCGCGGATATCGGCCAGGGGGTGCGCATGGCCTTTGACCCGCGCCTCGATCAGGTAGTCGCCGCCTTCGATGGCGATCAGGTTCAGTTCGTCGACATGGCCGGCCCTGGCCTCGGAGTTGAGTTGATGCAGGTTCATGAGATCACCTCGCGATGGGAACCACGCATGAGTGCTCATTTTTTGTACGGGCAAGGGGATTAGACAAGACCCCGCTCGTCAGTTGGTGTGGGAGCGGGCTTGCCCGCGAAGCAGGCACCGCAATGGATGGCACGGGCTGCGCCCGTGTTCGCGGCGGTTCGACGCCTCGACAAGCCCGCTCCCACAAGGACCCTCACAGGCCTCAGTGCTTGGTCAGCTTGTCCAGGTAGCCCATGCAGAAGGCCGAGATGACGAAGGTCATGTGGATGATCACGTACCACATCAGGTAGTCGGTGGAGATGTTCTGGGCATCCATGAACACCCGCAGCAGGTGGATGGAGGAAATCGCCACGATGGACGCTGCCACCTTCATCTTCAGCGACGAGGAGTCCATCTTGCCCAGCCAGCTGAGCTTTTCCTTGCTTTCGTCGATGTCCAGCTGCGAGACGAAGTTCTCGTAGCCGGAAATCATCACCATCACCAGCAGGCCGCCCACCAGCGACATGTCGATCAGCGACAGGATCACCAGGATCAGGTCGGCCTCACTGAGGGCGAAAACGTTGGGCAGAACGTGGACCACTTCCTGGAAGAACTTCAGCGCAAGCGCCAGCAAGCCCAGGGACAGGCCGAAATAGATGGGTGCGAGCAGCCAGCGCGAGGCATACATCGCGTTTTCGAGAAAACGTTCCATGGAGGGTTTGGGACTCGTCAGGTGACTGGAAAATCGAGCGCGAGTATAGCCAGCCACCTGTGACAGCAAAAGCCTGCGGCCAGTTGCCGCAGCGAGCAGGATGTATGCTCAGGTTTCAGGATGGAACTGATAGTCCCCGAGGTTACGGCAGCGCTCGCCGTTGATCCGGCGCAACTGCGCCTGCAGGTGCAGGCACCAGATCTGCGGGTCTTCGGCCACCTGGTAGCCGTGCAAGGTCAGGCTGTCGACGATGGCATTGAGCACGGATTCAGCCACCAGCGGCCCATGGAACGGGCCCTGGGACTTGATCGCCGAGGGTTGTTCACCGGCCATGCCGGCGGCGAACAGCAAGGTCCACATGCCATTGTCGCCGGCCAGTGGGCGGATGCTGCATTCGATGCGGGTCACCAGGCCCAGGCACTGGCGAGTAAGGCTGAGGTTGCGCATGGCCGCGTCCCCTCCAATAAGCCCTGTGTCAGCCCGGAACCTCCAGGCTGTTTCCATCCTGAACCCTGATACCGTCCTAAGTTCCAGCATAGAGGAAACGGCTGAAAAGATGGAAAACCGGCGCTGAACGGTAGCACATGGCCGCCAGCGCCGGTTTATTGACTCAGGCTGGCTTGGCCTGGGCAATCACCTCTTCCAGGCGTTCCTTTTCCGCCTTCTCGATCTCTTCCTCGCTGATCATTTCAGCGATCTCGCGCAGGCGCTCGACCACCCGGGCGTTGACGCTGCCCTCGGTGAACAGGCCCTTGTCATCCAGCACCCCGGCCTCCTCGCCCACCAGCAGGCTCAGCGCCTCGTCGGCCTGGCTGACCGCGTAGACGTGGAACATGCCGTTCTCCACCGCCTGCAGCACGCGCTCGTCGAGCATCAGGGTGGCGACGTTGGCACGCGGGATGATCACGCCTTGCTCGCCGGTCAGGCCACGGGCTTCACAAAGGCGGAAGAAGCCCTCGATCTTCTCGTTGACCCCACCCACCGCCTGCACTTCACCAAACTGGTTGATGGAGCCGGTGATGGCGAAGCACTGCTTGAGCGGGGTGCGCGACAGCGCCGAGATCAACGTACAGGCTTCGCCCAGCGAGGCGCTGTCGCCGTCCACGTAGCCGTAGGACTGCTCCAGGGCGATGCTCGCGGAGATCGCCAAGGGGAATTCCTGGGCGTAGCGGCTGCCCAGGTACCCGGTGAGGATCATCACGCCCTTGGAGTGGATCGGCTGGCCGAGGTTGACCTCGCGCTCGATGTCGACGATGCCACTGCCGCCGGGGTACACGGTGGCAGAGATGCGCGCCGGCATGCCGAACGCCGAATCACCCACCTCCAGCACGGTGAGGCCGTTGCACTTGCCAATGGCCGCGCCTTCGCTGTCGATCAGGATGATGCCGGCGAGCATGTCGTCGAGCACCCGCTGCGACACACGCCCGGTGCGGGTGGCCTTGGCCTTGAGCGCACGCTCGATGTGGCCGGCGTCGGTCATTTCGTCACTGGCCAGCTGGCGGATGAAATCGGCCTCGCTGACCAGCTGGAACAGGTCGCCGATGCGCGCCGACAGGCGTGACTGGTTTTCCGCCAGGCGGGCGCTGTAGGTGGCCAGGCGCGCCACCGCATCGCTGGTCAACGGCGCCATGCCCTCCTCGTTGGTGCGGGTGCGCAGCAACTGGGCGAACTGCTCGAGGTTCTCGTCGACCATCGGCATGTCTTCGTCGAAGTCGACCAGCACCCGGAACATCTCCTGGAAGTCCGAATCGTGGTCCTGCAGCGCGTAGTACAGCTGGCGAGAGCCGATGATTACCAGCTTGACGTTCAGCGGAATCATCTGCGGCTGCAGGCTCACCGTGGCCACGCGGCCCAGCTCGCCCAACGGCGATTCCATCTTCAGCTTGCGCGACTGCAGGGCGCGCTTGAGGGCATCCCAGACGAACGGCTCACCGAGCATCTTCTCGGCTTCGAGAATCAGGAAGCCGCCGTTGGCGCGGTGCAGCGCGCCGGGGCGCAGCTGGCGGTAGGAGGTATAAAGGGCGCCCTGGTCGGTGCTGTACTCGATGCGCCCGAACAGGTTGTCGTAGGTGGGGTGCGGCTCGAACACCACCGGCGCGCCGCCATCGGCATGGTGGCCCACCACCAGGCTTGGCGCGTACTGCTCTTCGAGCAGCTTGCGGGCAACCGCGTCGGTCTTGCTGTCATCGACCAGTTGCTCGACCACCGTGCGCAGCAGGTTCAGTTGCACGGACTGCAGGTAGGCGCACACGGCGGCGTTCTCGGCGTACTTTTCCGACAACGGCGCCAGCAGCGGCTGCAGGGCCAAGGTGATGGTTTCTTCGTTGAGCTGGCGCAGCTGGTTGTTCGATTCGCGCTTCCACTGGGGCAGGCTGGCCAGCTCCTCGTTGAGGCGTTCCTCAAGCAGGGCGATGTCTTCGTGGAACTGCTCGCGCACCGCCTCCGGCAGTTGGGCAAACTCGGCCTCGTCCAGCGCCTTGCCGTCGGCCATCGGGGTGAAGGCCACGTTGCTGGCATCGCGGTAGAGGGCCACGTCCTTTTCCAGCGAAGCACGCTCGATCACATCCAGGGCGCGGTCGTAGCGCTGATTGAAGGCACGGTCGATGGCGCCTTTCTTCTGCTGGTAGGCCGGGTGCTCGAACACGGCCGGGAAGGTTGCCAGCAGGTTGTCGATCAAGCCGTTCATGTCGGTGATGAACTCGGCCGCACTGCCCGATGGCAGCTCCAAGGCGCGGGGCTCGCGGGTGTCGTCGAAGTGGTTGACGTACAGCCAGTCGGCCGGGGTGTGCTGACGCTTGCCCTCGGCCTTGAGGTAGCGCTTGACGAACGAGAAGCGACCGGTGCCTGGCTCGCCCATCACATACACGTTGTAACCAGGGCGCGGCATGGCCACGCCGAACTGCAGGGCCTCGACAGCACGTTCCTGGCCCAGGACTCCGCGAAACGGCTCCAGATCGTCGGTATTGGCAAAGGCAAACTGCTCGGGGGAGAAACGCCGGGTCAGGGCTTCAGGCGCGAGACGCAGGCGCGCAGCGACAGGATCGGGCATTGGGTTTCCTTACTTCGGCGGGGCAGATACGCAGCATTCTGGCGCTGCCCGCGCGCGCCTTGCAAGGCTCGGCAGGACTTTATGATCGCAGCGGCAATGCCGTCATCTGCGTGCAAATTTTTCGCAATCAACAACGCAACCTTTAGATCATGCCTAAACTCCAAGCTGCGCGGGTGGGTGAAACGCTTTCCCGACCTGGCAACCGAGTTGCCAGTATCCCTGACCCTTGGTTAAGACAAATAGAGAAAAACGCTATGAAACGGATTCTTCTGGGTACTCTGTTCACCGTGGTCTCCCTCAATGCCCTGGCCGAGGCGCCAGGCGGCCCGAACTGCGGCTGGGGCAACATGCTGTTCGAAGGCCAGCGCGGCACGCCGGCCCACTTCCTGGCCTCCACCACCAACGGCACCTCCGGCAACGCCACCTTCGGCATGACCTCCGGCACCAACGGCTGCTCCACCAAGGCTTCGCTGACCTACGGTGGCAAGTCGTGGTTCGCCATGAATGGCATGATGAACGAGCTGTCCGAAGACATGGCCATGGGCCAAGGCGAAGCCCTGACCACCTATGCCGTGGTGCTCGGTGTTGCCCCACAGGACCGCGCCTACTTCAACTCGGTTACCCACCAGCACTTCAACCAGATCTTCAGCAGTGCCGACGTGACTGCCGAAACGGTCCACAGCAACACCCTGGCCGTTCTGAAGAACGACCCACGCCTGGCCAAGTACGCCACCGAGGCCTGAGTGCAGTGCTTCCCGCCCCGGCCACTGGGGCGGGCTTCACCTTTTTTCGGCATCGTTCAGAAGTAGTTGCCCGATATGCTCAAACGCCTCGCTTCCCTGGCGCTGCTGGCCTGCGCCCCGGTTCACGCCACGCCCTTGCTCGATGATGGCCAGGTGCGCCAACTGGCCAACACGCCCTACTGGCACGCCCTGGGGCATTACGAAAGCGCCAAGCTTGGCGGCTGGCGCAGCTATGTGGACGACCGCAAGTTCTTCCTCGCCGAAGACGGCGCGCACCACCCCGACCAGGAACTGCGGGCCACGGTACAGGCGCTGTACGCCCCGGCCAGCCTTGGCGACCAGCACGCCCAGTGCGTTTTCCCTGCGCGCACCCGCTGGCTGCGCGAGCAACTTGGCCTGCAGAACCTGCCCCAACCCAACTGCCAGGCATTCAAGGCCTGGTATGAATCGGTCGACCCGCACAGCGCCGCGTTGATTTTCCCGGCCGCCTACCTGAACAGCCCGTCGTCGATGTTCGGCCACACGCTGCTGCGCATCGACCAGTCCAACACCCGCAGCGACGACACCACCCTGCTGAGCTACGCCATCAACTTCGGCGCCTACATCGAGGGCAGCGACAACAGCATCCTGTATGCCTGGAAGGGCCTGATGGGCGGCTACCCGGGCCTGTTCGCGCTGATGCCCTACCAGGAAAAACTCTCCGAATACCGCAGCCTGGAAAACCGCGACCTGTGGGAATACCAACTGGACCTGACGCCGGAAGAAACCGGGCGCATGGTCGAGCACGTGTGGGAGCTCAAGCAGATCCAGTTCGATTACTTCTTCTTCGACGAGAACTGCTCGTATCGCCTGCTGGAACTGCTGCAGGTCGCCCGGCCAAGCCTGGACCTGACCTCGCAGTTCCCGCTCACCGCCATTCCCACCGACACGGTCAAGGCGGTGAAGCAGTCTGGCCTGGTGGCCAGCGAAACCTACCGCCCCTCCCGTGAGCGCGAACTGCTGGCCCGGGCCGAGCCACTGGAGCCTGAAGAAAAGCGCCAGGTGCTGGCCGTCAGTGCCGACACCACGAACTTGCAAAGCCCCGAATTCCAGGCCCTGCCCCGCGAGCGCCAGGCCTTGGTGCAGGATGCGGCCTATCGCCTGGAGCGTTACCGGGCCAACGGCCAGGAACGCGACCCCGGGCAGGCCAAGCGCAGCTTCGAGTTGTTGCGGGCGATCAACAGCAACCCGCCACCGCCCTTGCAGATCGAGCGCCCCGGCCTGCCCGAGGACGGCCACGATTCGCGCACCTGGCAGCTGGGCGTGGGCACCCGCGAAGACCGTGCCTACGCTGAGTACGGCCTGCGCATGGCCTACCACGACCTCAACGACAACGCCTATGGCTTCCCGCTGGGGGCGCAAATCGAAATCCTGCAGCTCAAGCTGCGCCAGTACGAAGGCAACGACTGGCAAGTACAGCGCCTGGACCTGGCTACCATCCGCTCGCTGACGCCGCGCAACGCGCTGCTCAAGCCTTGGTCCTGGCAAGTAGCCGGTGGCCTTGAGCGGGTGCCGGGCAAGCATGATGACGAGGTGCTGGTGAGCCATGTGAATGGCGGCGCTGGCGGCACCTGGCAACTGGCCGACAACGTGCTGGGCTTTGCCCTGGGCACGGTGCGGGTCGAGCACCACAATGATTTTGCCGGGTTCATCGCCCCAGCGGCGGGGTTCAACGGCGGGCTGCTGTGGCGCAACGGGCTGGGCAACCTGACGCTGGAAGCCAAGGGCGACTACTTCACCAATGGCGAAGTGCGGCGCAGCCTGAGCCTGAACCAGCAGTGGGAAATCAGCCAGAACCTGGGGCTGAGGTTGAGTGCATCGCGTGAATACAGCCACCTGGCCACGGCGCAGAACGAGGTGATGCTGGAGGTGAAGTGGTATCACTATTGAGTCGAGGGTCGCGGCCATTCGCGGGGCAAGCCCGCTCCTACAGGTGCGGGCTTGGCCCGCGCTCGATGACCACACTGTGACCCAACCGACTCTTTGACACTGTTTTGACATCGGCCTGACAAATTGCCACCTAGACTTTGCGGTATCTCTCCAGGGGTTCAGGTGGTCATGTCGCGGTACGGGTTGGGCTTGTTCATTGCCTTGTTGCTGGCGGGTTGCGAAACCACCCACGAGCAGATGGTCAACCACGGTTATCCCCCCGCCTACGCCGATGGCTTCCAGGACGGTTGCAGCAGTGGCCGCCAGGCCGCTGGGCTGATGGCGGGCGATTTTCGCAAGGACGTGCCGCGCTACCTGCACGAGCGCCCCTACGAAAGCGGCTGGGACGATGGCTTTCGCCAGTGCCAGGCCATGCAGAACAGCGAGGACGAGCGCCAGTACCGCGAACGGTTCTGGGACGAGCGCGACCGCCAGTGGCAGCAGGAAAAGGACCGCGACGCAGCACGTGCCTACCGCCGCAATTAGGTCGCAAACGGACATTCATTGAAACCGCCAACCTGCCACCATGGTCTTCTGCACCCAGGAGGCCAACCATGAGCCGAGCATTCGTCAACGAAGACCAGGCCGCCGCCCAGGCAGACCAGCCGGTGGAGCGCCGCATCAGCGACCAGCCCAACTACGTCACTGCCAATGGCCTGCACCAGCTGCAGCAGCGGGTGGCGCAGCTCAATGCCGTGCGCAGCGAGCTGCAGGCCCAGGGTGACCGCGCCGACAAGCAGCGCCTGGCCGATACCGAGCGCGACCTGCGCTACTTCAGCGCCCGGGTGCAAAGCGCCCAGGTGGTGCCGGCGGCAACGTCCCAGGGCAAGGTGCAGATCGGCAGCCGGGTGCGCTTCGTCGATGAGCACGACCAGGAACAGGTGGTGCAGCTGGTGGGCGAGGATGAGGCCGATGCCGGGCGTGGGATGATCAACTGGGGGTCGCCGCTTGGGCGGGCGTTGCTCGGGGCGGGGCCTGGGGATGAGGTGGTGTGGCGCAGGCCGGTGGGGGATCAGGTGATTGAGGTTGTCGAGATTGGGTGAGGTGTAAGGGGCTGCTTTGCAGCCCATTCGCGGGGCAAGCCCGCTCCTACAAGGGTTTCGCGAGGCTTGTAGGAGCGGGCTTGCCCCGCGAATGGGCCGCAACGCGGCCCCGGCGATCTCAGATCAGACCACACCCTGGGCCAACATGGCATCGGCAACCTTCACAAAGCCGGCAATGTTCGCACCCTTCACGTAGTTGACCGTGCCATCGGCCTCTTCGCCGTAATGCACGCACGCATGGTGAATCGACTGCATGATGTTGTGCAGCTTGCTGTCCACTTCACCGGCAGTCCACAGCAGGCGCATGGCGTTCTGCGACATCTCCAGGCCCGACACGGCCACGCCGCCGGCGTTCGACGCCTTGCCCGGTGCGTAGAGGATGCCTGCCTCGATGAACAGGTCCACCGCCGCCAGGGTGGTCGGCATGTTGGCGCCTTCGGCCACGCAGATGCAGCCGTTGCGCAGCAGGGTGCGGGCGTCTTCCAGGTCCAGCTCGTTCTGGGTGGCGCACGGCAGGGCGATGTCGCACGGCAGGCTCCACGGCGTCTGGCCCTTGCGGTACTCCAGGCCGAACTGCTCGGCCAGCTCGCTGATGCGGCCACGCTTGACGTTTTTCAGCTCCATCAGCGCATCCCACTGGGCGTCGGTCAGCCCGGCTTCGGCGAACAGGGTGCCTTCGGAATCCGACAGCGAGATCACCTTGCCGCCCAGGTCCATGACCTTGCGCGCAGCGTACTGGGCAACGTTGCCGGAACCGGAAATGGCCACGCGGCGGCCATCGATGCGCTTGTCCTGGCGCTTGAGCATTTCCTCGGCGAAGTACACGCAGCCGTAGCCGGTGGCTTCAGGGCGGATCAGGCTGCCGCCGTAGGTCATGCCCTTGCCGGTCAGCACCGAGGTGAACTGGTTGGCCAGGCGCTTGTACTGGCCGAACATGAAGCCGATTTCGCGGGCACCTACGCCGATGTCACCGGCTGGCACGTCGCAGTCGGCACCGATGTGGCGGTACAGCTCGCTCATGAAGGCTTGGCAGAAGCGCATCACTTCGGCATCGCTCTTGCCTTTCGGGTCGAAGTCCGAGCCGCCCTTGCCGCCGCCCATGGGCAGCGAGGTGAGGGAGTTCTTGAACACCTGCTCGAAGGCCAGGAACTTGAGCACGCTCAGGTTCACCGACGGGTGGAAGCGCAGGCCGCCCTTGTATGGGCCGATGGCGCTGCTCATCTGGATGCGGTAGCCGCGGTTGACCTGCACCTTGCCCTGGTCATCCACCCACGACACGCGGAACAGCACGGCGCGCTCGGGCTCGACCATGCGTTCGAGGATGCCCGACTGCAGGTAGTGAGGGTTGGCTTCGAGGAAAGGCCAGAGGGTGCGCAGCACCTCTTCCACGGCCTGGTGGAATTCCGGTTGACCCGGGTCGCGTTGTTGCAGACGTGCAAGGAAATTGTCGACAGATTCGATCATGGTAGACATCTCACCAAGAGGATTGGACTTATTGGTTTTTTCTGGAATGTACCAAGAAGCAATCGCACTGGAACAGGGCAAAATGTCGTTTTTATGAAAATATTTGGTGCGTTTTATATAAATGTATACAAAGTCAGCCTCGGTGGCGCCTGTTTCGCGGGGCAAGCCCGCTCCTACAGGGGGCGCAGAATCAGGGTTGTCCTGTAGGAGCGGGCTTGCCCCGCGAAGCAGCAACCACCGTTTCCAGCCAGGCACAAAAATGGGGCCACCCAGGGCCCCATCCTTGTGCATCAATTCACTGGCTTACTGCGCCAGCTTCTTGTGCCGTACACGGTGCGGCTGGGCAGCAGCATCGCCCAGGCGCTTCTTGCGGTCCGCTTCGTACTCGGTGTAGTTGCCCTCGAAGAACACCACGTTCGAGTCGTCTTCGTACGCCAGGATGTGGGTAGCCACACGGTCCAGGAACCAACGGTCGTGGGAAATCACAATGGCGGCGCCCGGGAAGTCCAGCAGGGCTTCTTCCAGGGAACGCAGGGTTTCCACGTCCAGGTCGTTGGACGGTTCGTCGAGCAGCAGGACGTTGCCGCCCTCCTTCAGGGTCAGGGCCAGGTGCAGGCGGCCACGCTCACCACCGGACAGGTCCTTGACGAACTTCTGCTGGTCGCCACCTTTGAAGTTGAAACGGCCCACGTAGGTACGCGACGGGATCTCGTAGCTGCCGATGCGGATCTGGTCGGAACCGTCGGAAATCTGCTGGAACACGGTCTTGGCGCCGTCCAGGTCTTCGCGGCTCTGGTCCACGCAAGCCAGTTGCACGGTTTCGCCGATTTCGATGCTGCCCGAATCCGGCTGCTCCTTGCCCATCAGCATGCGGAACAGGGTCGACTTACCGGCACCGTTACCACCGATAACGCCAACGATGGCGCCTTTAGGCATGGCGAACGACAGGTTGTCGATCAGCACGCGGTCGCCGTAGCCCTTGGTGACGTTCTTGAACTCGATGACCTTGTCGCCCAGGCGTGGGCCAGCCGGGATGTAGATCTCGTTGGTTTCGCTGCGCTTCTGGAATTCCTGCGACTGCATTTCCTCGAAGCGCTGCAGACGGGCCTTGGATTTGGACTGGCGGGCCTTGGCGCCTTTGCGCACCCACTCCAGTTCCTCTTTCATGGCCTTCTCGTGGGCGCTCTGCTGCTTGGATTCCTGCGCCAGGCGCTCGGACTTGGCTTCCAGCCAGCCCGAGTAGTTGCCTTCGTACGGGATACCGGCGCCACGGTCCAGTTCCAGGATCCAGCCGGCGACGTTGTCGAGGAAGTAACGGTCGTGGGTAATGGCCACCACGGTGCCCGGGAAGTCGTGCAGGAAGCGCTCAAGCCAGGCCACCGAGTCGGCGTCCAGGTGGTTGGTCGGTTCGTCCAGCAGCAGCATGTCGGGGGCCGACAGCAGCAGGCGGCACAGGGCCACGCGACGTTTTTCACCACCGGACAGGTGCTCGATGCGCGCATCCCAGGCCGGCAGGCGCAGGGCGTCGGCGGCGACGTCCAGCTGACGTTCCAGGTTGTGGCCATCGGCGGCCTGCAGGATGGCTTCGAGCTTGGCCTGCTCGGCGGCCAGCTTGTCGAAGTCGGCGTCGGGTTCGGCGTAGGCGGCATAAACCTCGTCCAGGCGGGCCTGGGCGTCCTTGATCACGCTGACCGCTTCCTCGACCACTTCACGCACGGACTTGTTCGGGTCCAGTTGCGGTTCCTGTGGCAGGTAACCAACGTTGATGTCGGGCATCGGACGGGCTTCGCCGTCGAATTCCTTGTCGACGCCCGCCATGATCCGCAGCAGGGTCGATTTACCGGCGCCGTTCAGGCCGAGCACGCCGATCTTGGCGCCAGGGAAGAACGACAGGGAGATATTCTTGAGAATTTCCCGCTTCGGCGGCACGACCTTGCTCAGCCGATGCATGGTGTAGACGTATTGAGCCAAAACCAAGCCCTCTAATCAGATAGGTAAAGACATCGACGATCGCCCAGGCGATGGGCCTGGGGGATGTGTTTACGGGGTGTAGTGAACAAAGTCGACCATTCTACGCCAACGCGCGGCGTTGCACAGGGTGGTCGGATGATGGGGGTGGGATCGTGAGGCTTTTGTTGCCTGTGCCGGCCTCTTCGCGGGGCAAGCCCGCTCCTACAAAGGTTTTCTATCACATTGTAGGAGCGGGCTTGCCCCGCGAAGAGGCCAGCAAGGCGAATGAAGCAGGCTCAGACGTGACGCTGTTTGCTCGCCTTGCCGCGCGGCAAGCGGCTACGGCCGTTCTGCTCGGCCAGGCGCGCCGCATAAGCGGCCTTGACGCTGAAACCACCGCTACGGGCCGGTTGCGCGGCCGCTGGGGCAGGCTTGGCCGCAGCCGGCGTGCTGACGACCTTGCCAGCGGGCTTGGCGGCAACAGCCACGGGGGCTACATCAGCCGGTGCCGCTGCCGCCTTGGCGGTCTTGCGCAGTTCGGCCAGCGATGGCGTCTTGTTCTTCGAGGCCGCAGCGGCGTCGGGCTTGTCCAGCGAACGCTGGCAGGATTTGCAGGATACGTCCGCGGTCACGGCAGTGCTGACAAGGGTCTGACTGCTGCGCCCACAGGCGGAATCGAGGCCATTGGTGGAAAAGTGAGTAACCAAAACCGAACATCTCCGATGCGTTGTCATGTGAAGCGGGCGGCATTCTCGCACAACCTGCAGGGTCTTGCCGAACGGCCCGCCCGCACCACGACCACCGGCCATGAACAGTCCATGTACAATCATACTGGCGCTTTGCCATAACTGCAGGCATGCTAGCCCGTTCGGGTGTCCGGCTATATAGTGCGCCACCGCGGTCCAGGCCTTCGCATCCCGGCATATACCGTGCATGCTCACGCCCTGCCACCGCCCCCAAATGCAGGACCAACGCTTGACCAATCTCAATCATCCGTCATCGCTTGGCCCCGACACGCCAGCCCCGGTTGCTTCGATGCGCAGCTCGGTGAAGGGTGCGCTGGCCCTGCTGGCCTTGATTCTGCTGGGTTTGCTGCTGTGGCAACTGTTTGCCCAGTTCCGCCATACCCAGGCCGACCAGCGCCAGCAAACCCTGGATGCCAGCGCCGAGCTGGCCGACCACCTGGGCCTGAACATGGCGCTCAAGGCCCAGCAGGCGCTGAATGTGGTTCAGCCCTACGTCAAAGCACCGTCGCCTGCCGCCCTGCCCAGCTTGCTGGCGACCCTGCGCGAACGCCTGCCAACGCTGCGCGACCTGGCCTGGCTGGATGACGCCGGGCAGGTGCGCAGCGACAGCCTGGCCGGCACCCCCGACCGTCAGTTGATTGACGAACTGGTCGGGCTGAACCAGGGCCGCGGCTACTTCTTCGCCAACTCGGCAGACAACCGCACCATCTACCTGCTGTTGCGCCAGGCCGCCGAGCAAGACCGTGGTTATTGGCTGCTGCGCCTGTCACCTGACTACTACCAGGCACTCACCGCACACCTGGACGGCCCCAGCCACCCGCTGTGGCTGCTGGAAAACAGCCGCAGCGGCGAGGTGCTGGAGCGCCACGCCCCGGTAGAAACCAGCAAGGAGCCCCTGCAAAGCGTGATGCTGGCCTACATCGACAGCAGCACCTGGCAACTGCGCGGCCTGTTCGACGCGGGCCTGGCGCAGCAGAAGCTGCTGCCAGCGTTGCTCGGCAAATGCCTGCTGGCGCTGTTCTGCGCCCTGCTCCCGGTACTGGCGCTGATCAACATGCGCCGGCGCCAGCGCGCCCTGCAGGAAGACCGCCGACGCTACCAGGAAATTTTCGAGGGCACAGGCGTGGCCCTGTGCGTGCTCAACCTGTCGAGCCTGCCCGGCGAGCTCGACCGCTACCACCTGCGCAACCCTGCCGCGCTCAGGCAGAGCCTGGCCTTGGACCCCAACCTGCGCCGCACCCTGCTGCTTGAGTTGAAGATCACCGAGATCAACCAGGTGGCGCGCCAGTTGCTCAACGTCGACTGCAACGAAGGCGCCTGGCAGCGGTTGATCGAAGGCAGCGGCGATGGCCGCGACAGCATCGGCATGCAACTGATCGACGCGCTGATCGAACAGCGCCCATCGCTGGAACTGGAGGTACGCCTGCCGGCGCCGTTGGGCGGCGAGCTGCACCTGTGGCTGATGGCGCGCCTGCCGCAACAGCGCCGTGACTACCAGGCGGTGATTCTCAGCATCAGCGACATCACCAGCCGCAAGCAGGTGGAGCTGTCGTTGCTGGAGCGCGAAAGCTTCTGGTCGGACGTGGTGCGTACCGTGCCCGACCAGCTGTACGTGCAGGATGTGCTCAGCCAGCGGATGATCTTCAGCAACCGCCACCTCGGGCAAACCCTGGGCTACGACCGCACCGAGCTTGCGCAGATGGGCGACCGTTTCTGGGAGCTGCTGCTGCACCCCGAGGATGCCGCCCAGTACCAGGCGATGCGCCAGGGGCAGCGCGACACCGGCCACAGCCAGGCGCTGCACACCCAGCTGCGTTTTCGCCACCGCGACGGCAGCTGGCGCTGCTACGACATCCGCGAGCAGGTGCTGACCCGCGACGCCAGCGGCCTGGTGACGCGCATCATCGGCGTGGGCAAGGATGTCACGGTGCAGATCGAGGCCAGCCAGTCGCTGCGTGACAGCGAACAGCGCTACCGCATGCTCGCCGAAAGCATCAGTGACGTGATCTTCTCCACCGACAGCCGCCTGCAGCTGAACTACGTCAGCCCCTCGGTGCAGGCCGTGCTGGGTTACCAGGCCGACTGGATCTTCGACAACGGCTGGCAGTCGATCATCGCCAACCCCGCCCAGCTCACCGGCATCTACAGCCTGATGGAGCGGGTCAGCAAGGCCATGGGCGACAGCGCGCAACTGGCGCAATTGCGCGAGCAACTGCCAACCCAGCTGTTCCTGTTCGACTGCCTGCGCGCCGATGGCCGCAAAATTCCCATCGAGCTGCGCCTGGTGCTGGTGTGGGACGAGTTCGAGCGTTTCGAAGGCGTGCTGGGCGTGGGCCGCGACATCAGCCAGCAGCGCCGCGCGGAAAAAGACCTGCGCATGGCGGCAACGGTATTCGAGCATTCCACCTCGGCCATCCTCATCACCGACCCGGCCGGCTACATCGTGCAGGCCAACGAGGCGTTCAGCCGGGTCAGCGGCCATGCGGTGAGCGATGTGCTCGACCAGCTGCCCGCCATGCTGGTGGTCGACGAGCAGCAGGAAAGCCACCTGCGCTACGTGCTCAAGCAACTGCACCAGCGCGGCAGCTGGGAAGGCGAAGTGTGGCTCAAGCGCCGCGACGGCGAACGCTACCCCGCCTGGGTGGGCATTACTGCGGTGCTGGACGACGAAGGCGACCTGGCCAGCTACGTGTGCTTCTTCACCGACATCAGCGAGCGCAAGGCCAGCGAGCAGCGCATCCACCGCCTGGCGTACTACGACGCCCTCACCCACCTGCCCAACCGCACGCTGTTCCAGGACCGCCTGCACACCGCGCTGCAACAGGCCGAGCGGCAAAAGGCCTGGGTGGTGCTGATGTTCCTCGACCTGGACCGCTTCAAGCCGATCAACGACTCCCTCGGCCATGCCGCCGGCGACCGCATGCTCAAGGACATGGCCCTGCGCCTGCTGGCCTGCGTGGACGATGACGACACCGTGGCGCGCATGGGCGGCGACGAATTCACCTTGCTGCTGCAACCGCGCGCTACCCGCGAGATGGCCCTGAACCGCGCCATCCACGTGGCCGAAAGCATCCTCGCCAGCCTGGTGCGGCCGTTCGTGCTCGAAGGCCGTGAGTTCTTCGTCACCGCCAGCATCGGCATCGCCCTCAGCCCGCAGGACGGCGGCGAGCTGAGCCAGCTGATGAAGAACGCCGACACCGCCATGTACCACGCCAAGGAGCGCGGCAAGAACAACTTCCAGTTCTACCAGGCCGAAATGAACGCCAGCGCCCTGGAACGCCTGGAGCTGGAAAGCGACCTGCGCCACGCCCTGGAGCAGAACGAGTTCATCCTCTACTACCAGCCGCAGTTCAGCGGCGACGGCAAGCGCCTGACCGGCGCCGAGGCGCTGCTGCGCTGGCGCCACCCAACCCGTGGCCTGGTGCCGCCGGGCGACTTCATCCCGGTGATCGAAGAACTTGGCCTGGTGGTGGACGTTGGCGACTGGGTGCTGCGCGAGGCCAGCCTGCAGCTCAAGGCCTGGCACAAGGCCAAGGTGCGGGTGCCGAAAGTGTCGGTGAACATTTCCGCCCGGCAGTTCTCCGACGGCCAGCTGGGCACGCGCATCGCCACCATCCTGGAAGAAACCGGCCTACCCCCGGCGTGCCTGGAACTGGAGCTGACCGAAAGCATCCTGATGCGCGAGGTGAACGAGGCGCTGCAGATTCTCGCCAGCCTGAAGAACCTGGGCCTGAGCATTGCGGTCGACGACTTCGGCACGGGTTACTCGTCGCTGAACTACCTCAAGCAGTTCCCCATCGACGTGCTGAAGATCGACCGCACCTTCGTCGATGGCCTGCCCGAGGGCGAGCAGGACGCGCAGATTGCCCGGGCGATCATCGCCATGGCCCACAGCCTCAACCTGGCGGTGATCGCCGAGGGCGTGGAAACCCACGAGCAGCTGGAGTTCCTGCGCGAACATGGCTGCGACGAGGTGCAGGGCTACCTGTTCGGCCGGCCAATGCCCGCCAACCAGTTCGAAGCGCAGTTCGCCAACGAAACGCTGTTCATGTTCCAGTAAGCCTTCGCCCGCTCCCACAGGGGGTGCGTCACGGCGGAAAATCGTGCCGAAAAAGCGGACCCCAGAGTCAACTCCAATCCCCAGCCAGCCCATATACGGCGCGGGATGCAACATGAGGCCCATTGGTCCGTGACTTGATGCCACTTCATATGCCAGGCGCGGATCAATCGGTTAGAATGCCCCCCCAAATTACCCCGATCCTTGAGGACCGCCATGTTCAGCCGTGATTTGACCATTGCCAAGTACGACGCCGAGCTCTTCGAAGCCATGCAGCAAGAAGCCCTGCGCCAGGAAGAGCATATCGAGCTGATCGCTTCGGAAAACTACACCAGCCCGGCAGTCATGGAAGCTCAGGGCTCGGTCCTGACCAACAAGTACGCCGAAGGCTACCCAGGCAAGCGCTACTACGGTGGTTGCGAGTACGTCGACGTGGTTGAGCAGCTGGCCATCGACCGTGCCAAGGAACTGTTCGGCGCCGACTACGCCAACGTTCAGCCCCACGCAGGCTCGCAAGCCAACGCCGCTGTCTACCTGGCCCTGCTGTCGGCCGGTGACACCATCCTGGGCATGAGCCTGGCCCACGGTGGCCACCTGACCCACGGTGCTTCGGTTAGCTCCTCGGGCAAGCTGTACAACGCCGTTCAGTACGGCATCGACGGCAACGGCCTGATCGACTACGACGAAGTCGAGCGCCTGGCTGACGAGCACAAGCCGAAGATGATCGTCGCCGGTTTCTCGGCCTACTCGCAGGTACTGGACTTCGCCCGCTTCCGCGCCATCGCCGACAAGGTCGGTGCCTACCTGTTCGTCGACATGGCCCACGTTGCCGGCCTGGTTGCCGCTGGCGTGTACCCGAACCCAGTGCCATTCGCCGACGTGGTGACCACCACCACCCACAAGACCCTGCGCGGTCCACGTGGCGGCCTGATCCTGGCCCGTGCCAACGCCGACATCGAGAAGAAGCTGAACTCCGCCGTGTTCCCAGGCGCCCAGGGCGGCCCGCTGGAGCACGTGATCGCGGCCAAGGCCATCTGCTTCAAGGAAGCGCTGCAGCCTGAGTTCAAGGCTTACCAGCAGCAAGTGGTGAAGAACGCCCAGGCCATGGCCGAAGTGTTCATCGAGCGTGGTTTCGACGTGGTGTCCGGTGGTACTCAGAACCACCTGTTCCTGCTGTCGCTGATCAAGCAGGAAATCTCCGGTAAAGATGCTGACGCTGCCCTGGGCAAAGCCTTCATCACCGTCAACAAGAACTCGGTACCGAACGACCCACGTTCCCCGTTCGTGACCTCGGGCCTGCGTTTCGGCACCCCAGCCGTTACCACCCGTGGCTTCAAGGAAACCGAGTGCCGCGAGCTGGCTGGCTGGATCTGCGACATCCTGGCCGACCTGAACAACGAAGCGGTGATCGACGCCGTGCGTGAGAAGGTCAAGGCCATCTGCAAGAAACTGCCGGTTTACGGCAACTGATTGGCAAACGCCTGATGTGAAAAAGCCCGGCCTTGTGCCGGGCTTTTTCGTATCACAATTCTAATTGTAGGAGCGGGCTTGCCCCGCGAACACGGGCGAAGCCCGTGCCATCCACCGAGGCGCCTGCTTCGCGGGGCAAGCCCGCTCCTACAGGTTCGGTGCCCGCCTGCACAAATCCTGCAACCACCCACCGTCACGTATTACCCTGTGCCCCTTCCAGACGAGCAAGCACAGGCCCCACCTTGACCAGAGAACAACTCGAAACCCGGCAAATCCCGATCTACTTCGCCGTGGTACTGGCAGCCATTGCCTTCGGCCTGCTGGCCACCGACACCGCACGCCACCTGCAATCCCTGGTCACCCCCGCCATCGCCGTGCTGATGTACGCCATGTTCCTGCAGATCCCCTTCCTCGACCTGCGCCAGGGCCTGGGCAACCGCCGCTTCATGGCTGCCCTGCTGCTGGCCAACTTCATCCTCGTGCCGCTACTGGTGTGGGCACTCACCCGCGGCCTGGTCGCCCACCCCGCGATCCTGATCGGCGCACTGCTGGTACTGCTCACGCCCTGCATCGACTACGTGGTGGTGTTCACCCACATCGGCAAAGGCGACTCCCGCCTGACCCTCGCCGCCACCCCAGTACTGCTGCTGGTGCAACTGCTGCTGCTACCGGTGTACCTGGCGGTGATGCTGGGCGATGGCAGCGGCGTAACCCTGCGCATCGCCCCCTTCGTGGAAGCCTTCGTGCTGCTGATCGTGCTGCCCATGCTGTTGGCCGTGCTCACCAGCGCCGGCGCCCGCCGCTCCCGTGCAATCGCCACCTGGAACGATGCCTGGGCATGGCTGCCAGTGCCGGCGATGGCCCTGGTGCTGATCGTGGTGATCGCCTCGCAGATTGCCGTGGTGCTGCGCGATCTCGACCGCTTGCTGCCAGTGCTTCCGGTGTACCTCGGCTTCATGCTGCTGGCACCGCTGCTTGGCTTTATCTCGGCACGCCTGCTTCGTTTGCCCGCAACCGAAGCCCGCTCGGTAACCTTCAGCGCCGCCACGCGAAACTCGCTGGTGGTGCTGCCGTTGGCGCTGGCGTTGCCGGAGGATCTGCGCGGCTTGGCGGCCGCTGCGGTGATTACCCAGACGCTGGTCGAGCTGGTCTGTGAACTGGTTTACATCCGGCTAGTGCCGACGCTGATACGCCCGCGCCAAGCCTGAGCGCGATCCCCTGTAGAAGCGAGCATTGCTCGCGATGGGCTGCAAAGCAGCCCCGGCAATTCAGGCTGCGAAGCTGAGAACCTGGGGCCGCTGGCGCCCAATCGCGAGCAACGCTCGCTCCTACGATACCGAGCAAGACAGGTGTTCCCAGATATTCACAACGCCTTCATCTCGGCAATGTCCCGCGCCACCTGATCCGCCGAGTGATCGAACATCGCCTGCTCCTGTGCATCCAGCGGTAACTCGATCACCCGGGCAATGCCCTCCCCTGCCAGCACACAGGGCACGCCCATGGCGATATCGGTGCGCCCGTATTCTCCCTCCAGAATCGCCACCGTCGGCAGAATGCGGTTACGCCCATTGGCGATTGCGTCCACCATCTGCGCGATGGCCACGCCCGGCGCATCGCAGGCACTACCGGCCTTTTTTAAGCCGAGGATCTCACCGCCACCTTTGCGTGTGCGCTCTACGATGGCCTCGACCTGCTCAGTAGACAAGAAATGCGACAGCGGCACCGAGCCGATCTGGCAGTAGCGCATCAGCGGCACCATGCTGTCGCCATGCCCGCCGAGCACCAGCGCGTTGATATCCCGCGCAGAAAACCCGGTTGCCTCGGCGATGAAACACTTCATGCGCGCGGTATCCAATACCCCCGCCTGGCCAAACACCCGGCCCCGCCCCAGCCCGCTGAGCGACCAGGCCCGGTAGGTGAGCACGTCGACCGGGTTCGACACTACCAGCACCGTCGCGGCGGGCGCGTAGCGATTGATGTCGTGCATGATGCCGTCGATGATCGGCAGGTTGATGCTCAGTACGTCCTGGCGCGACTGGCCGGGCTTGCGAGGCACGCCCGCGGTGATCACCACCAGCTCGGAGTCTTGCAGCATCTCGGCCTTGGCCCCGCCATGAACCCGGGTATCGGAACCCGACTCCACGGCCGCCTGCCACACATCCAGCGCCTTGCCCTGCGCCAGCTCACCCTGCACGTCGAGCAGCACCAGTTCACGGCAGTATTCTTCCCGGGCAATGACCTGGGCCGCCGCCTCGCCCACGATTCCCGCACCCACGATGGATAACTTGTTCACCTGACACCTCCCAGCGGCGCGCGCCACCTGGGGCGAGCCCACCTATACAGTGTAGGAGCGACTTCACCCGCGAACACGGGCGAAGCCCGTGCCATTGAGCCAGTGCCGTGATCGAACCATGGCACAGCGCCCCCCATGACACGACCACGTGCCCGTGACAGCCTCCCACCGTCCCGGAAATACTTTGTAAAGATTCATATAGATGACCAAATAACAAGGTGAATCGTTACATGACCACACTGCCCCGCCCTACGCACTTGCCCGGCGCGACACCTCCGTGCGCCAGTCCCACTCCCGCGAAATTCGAAGTTTGCGCACCCCGTCGGCCATCTGCCCACGCCAGATAGCGGCTCGCTACTGCCCGCAGATCCGCCCGTCATGCCCGCAATTCCTGAGCGCCGCTAGTGCGCCAGGCCAACCGAGATTCCCTGAATGACTCCCTTAGATATACAGCTGTTGCTGACCGCCCTGGTCAGTGTCCTGGTGCTGGTAGCGCTGATCGTGTCCCGCCTCAAGATGCACCCGCTACTGGCCTTGCTGGTGGTGTCCATCGGCGTGGGCTTCGCTACCCGCATGGAGCCAGGCAGCATCGTCTCGCACCTGCTCACCGGCGCCGGCAAGACACTGGGCGCGGTCGGGGTGGTGATCGCGCTGGGCGCGATGCTCGGCAAGATCCTGGCTGACGCCGGGGTTACCGAACAGGTCGCGGATGTCATCCTCAAGCGCACGTCAGACCGCATGATCCCCTGGGCTATGATGCTGGTTGCCTTCGTCATCGGCATCCCGATGTTCTTCGAAGTCGGCTTGGTGATCATGCTGCCGCTGATCTTCAGCGTGGCGCGCAAGCTGGAAGGCAAGGCCCGCTTCAAGGGCTCGGCCTATGTGTATGTGGGTGTACCGGTGATTGCCGCGCTGGCCGCCATGCACGGCATGGTACCGCCGCACCCAGGCCCCTTGACCGCCATCGCCGTGCTCAAGACCTCGGTCGGGCCGACCATGCTGTATGGCTTCCTTGCCGCTATCCCGGCGATGGTCCTGGGCGGCCCGCTGTATGGCCTGTTCATTTCGCAGCGCATGAGCACGCGGCCCGATCAGGCCTTGCTCGACCAGTTCACGCTGGCCGAGAAAGCCGACGATCAATGCCGCCCAAGCGTCGCGGTCGGCATGCTGGCCGCGTTGCTGCCGGCGATCCTGATGCTGGTGCATGCCGTCGCCGAAATGCTGCTGCCCAAGGGCAATGCGCTGCTGGAAATGGCCAGCTTCCTGGGCAACCCGTTGATCGCCATGCTGCTGGGCGTGCTGTTCGCCGGCGCGAGCCTGGTACTGGCGCGCGGCGGCGACGCCGAACAGCTGCGCGATGCGCTGGGCAAGAGCCTCAAGCCGATTGCCTCGATCATCATGATCATCGCCGGGGGCGGTGCCTTCCAGGAGATGCTGACCAGCGCCAAGGTCGGCGACGCCATCGTCCACCTGACCCAGCAATCGGCCTTCCCGCCGTTGATCCTGGGCTGGCTGATCGCGATGCTGCTGTCGGTGTCCACCGGCTCCGCCACGGTCGGCATCGTGGGCGCTGCCGGCCTGCTGGCGCCGCTGGCAGGTGCCGACCCGAGCCTGAACCTGCCACTGCTGGCCCTGTCCATCGGCTGCGGTTCGCTGTTCTTCAACTACACCAACCATGCGGGCTTCTGGATGGTGAAGGAGTCCTTTGGCATGACCATGGGTGAAGCCACCAAGACCATCTCGGTGGTTCAGTCCATCGTGGCGGTGGTTGGCTTGATCGTAGTGTTGATGGTGAATGCGGTGGTTAATGTGGGCTGAGCCGGGTAAACCGGCACTGCCTCTCAGCGCTTTTCTGCGACCAGGGTGTAGCACAGGGGTATTTGTGCCACGCCCTGCACATAGACGTCGTAGAGATCTTCCCGGTTGGAATGTGGGTACTCGGTGAATGCACGCAACTGCAAACCCACGTTGATGACGACCAGCTGGACGACCGATTTCCCGGTTACGCCTACCTGCTGCAACACTCTAGCTAGATCGGTGAGGTAACTGACATTAGCAGCTCGGCCTGATGTTATCGAACCAGCGCCAGCCGCAAACCAAGCCCCACCAGTGCCGCGCCCATCAAGGCATCGATCGGCCGGCGCACCTTCGCGTAATACGCCCGCACACGATCCGTGGAGAACATCAATGCCAGCGTTGAAAACCAGGCGAACGAGACGACCGTGACGACGACTACCGCAGCAGCGAGCACCCACCATGGCGCCTGCGCCGGCAGCACGGTGATGAAGAAGCTGCCGAAAAACGCCGCGGCCTTGGGATTTGTTGCGGATACCAGCAACCCGACACGAGGGGCTGGCGTGCTGGTGTTCTGCGTCCTGCTGATTTCCAGGTCGCCATAAGGACGCCGTGCCCCGAGCAGCATCTTGATGCCCATGTAAATCAGATACCCCGCACCCACGACGCGAATCGCGTCATAGAGCCAGGCCACCGTGTTCAGCAGAACACCCAGGCCGACGATGGCCAGCACGGCCCAGAGGGTGATACCAGCGCTGGTGCCCAATGCAACACCCATTCCCCGCTTGCGGCTCACCAAGGCGTTGGAAGTGACGGCGATGAAGTCGGGGCCAGGGCTTACGCAGGCCAGGAGCATGACGGCGGCAATGGTTAACAGTTGGGGAAGGTAGTCCACTTGATATCTCCAGGTACTTCGTTGTTTATCGCGCTACGTCGTAATGCACCGACAGTTGGCCTTTCTTCTCTTTGAGCTTGAGCACCTTGATCGGCCCGACCACGCCCGTCGAAGCGACATGCGTGCCGCCGCAACCGTGCATCGGCAAGTCGCCAAAACACACGGACCGGACACCCTGCTGGTCGATCAGCTGACGTGGCATGTCACGCTCGATCAGCGCGTTCACCGCCGCCTCGAGGCCTTCGGCCGTCAGCGGCTCGCTGCCGTTCTGGCGTTCGAACACCACCCTGCACTCCCCTGGCCAGTGGTGGCCTTTGGTGGGGAGCCAGCCCACGTTCTGCCCGACGTTCGCAATCAGATGGCCGGCCGAGTGAAGGCGAGCATGCAACGCACGCACCTCGGCCGAGATGGCGATCTCGACGCTGCCCACAGGCACGGCTTGCCCGACGACATGCGCCACATCGCCCTCGACATTCAGCACGTCCTCTACCCGGATGCCCGCAATGGTTCCCTGGTCCGCCAGCTGCCCGCCACCCTGTGGATGAAAAAGGGTCTCGGCCAGCTCGACCCGGAACCGCCCATCCTCCATCGGCGTGCAACGCACCACGTGCGTGCTCAAGGTCAACTCATCGCTGGTGTAGTACGCCCGTTGCGTCATCGCTCAAAATCCTTGGTTCTTTCCAGGGCAACGCCCGATCAAGACTCAAGGCTAAAGGGCGAGGGCTTCGCGCACTTGTAAAAAATTGATGGGCTGATAGCGATCAGTAACGAGACGGCGCGACACCAAAGGCTTGCTTGAAGGCACGGTTGAAGTGGCTCTGGTCGTAGAAGCCCATCTCTTGCGCAATCTGCGTCAGTTCCCACTGGGTATGGCTCAGCAGCACACAGGCGCGCTCCAGGCGCAAACGCACCAGCCACGCATGGGGCGTCATGCCCACGGTGTGCTTGAACAGCTTCAGGAAGTGAAAGCGCTCAAGGCCACAGAGGGCGGCCAATTCCTCAAGCGAGATTTTCTCCGCGAGGTGTTCGTTGCAGTAATCCCGCACGCGCTGCCACTGAATGGCTGAGAGCGAGCCTTTTACGAAGTCTGGCTTCACCATGCGTGCTTGGGCGAACAGCTGACCGAGTAGCATGAGCCATTGCGATTCTGCGAAAAGCGGGTCGGTATTGAGCCCATCGCGCAGTGATTGGTGCAGCCGGGCAAGCTGAAGGGAAAGGCTGACATCCTGCAACACCGCGCCACCCAGGGCAGAAAACTGGTCCCGCCCGGTCAGCTCCTGCGTCACGTCGCGCAACAGTTCCGCGGAAACCCGAAACGTCTTGAGCGTGTAGGCGTCGTCGCCCGCGCTGTTGCCATCATGGATTTCGCCTGGTGGCATCAACTGGATGGTGCCCGGTGTGAGGTAGACCGTTTCGCCATTGAGCGCCTGGCGCTGTACGCCGTCGGTAATGAGGCCCACGTGGTAGTCGAGGTGGTAGTGACGGCCGAAACTGAAACTCGAAAACCGCGCCTCGCTTAGCACCAGGCCTGGGATTTCGCTGTTGCGTTTGTATTCGACATGGTCTGCCATTACCCACCTCCTGCAGCGCTGGGGGGATCATCTCATACCTGGGGGTGGGCGGCGTGGGTAGCTGCGCCAGCGCTTGTATGCGGGTTGGCCGACCGGGACGAAAGGAGCCCGGCACACCCGAAGGTGTCCCGCGTACCATCGCCATGACGAGGAAGCATGTAAGCTGCCAACGAACTTCAGTTCACACCCATCTCACTGTTCCTGACTGCTGTTCCGCGCCCGGGGCGATGCGGGCCTCGACACTGCTTTCTTCGCTTTGGCTGCCGCAGGGCTTTTCCCTCGTTTCGGTCCAGAGCTGACCAACGGCAAAAGATTCGCCATCGGCCGCGCGGGCACATCGATTGGCCCATCAGCCTTCAACTGGCCGACATTGTTGCCGACGACCGTTGCAGTGGGCTTATGTTTGGCAGCCATCACCATACCCATCCGCACACCAAAGAGACGCAGTACGGTCTCCAAAGTGCTGAGCTTCGGATTCGACTTCCCGCTCTCCAGCTCGTACAGGCTTTTCGTGGACATCTTGCACATGGCCGCGAAAGTCTCTTGGTCAAGCCCGGTGACTTCGAGCCGCAGACGGCGGATCGATGTCCCAATTGGATCAAGCCCCGCCGCGTTGCGATTGACGATATCCTCTACGAGCTGAGCGCGCTCTTCAGGGAGTAGTTTTTTCATCGCAGTCCCCACTCTACGAGTCGCTTGTCCAGGTTATTCACGGGCAGAGAGGCTGCATTGCGCATCGATTCAGGTGCATCGATCAGCAGATCGGGCAACGCCCTGAATTCCTCAGCCGCATTCATCAACCGTTGCAGCAGAACATCGGGATCAGTGTAACCATCAAGCTCAGCGCAGTTGTCACGCCAATTAGAAGACCCCTTGCGCTCCGCTGCCCACTTCGTTATCCGAGTGACACCCTCTTCATCCAGGATCATTGGCGCGAGGTCGTAGATTGGAGCCAAGCGAAACTTCCCATCCACACGAAGGATGGAGGTGTTGCGCCCGTGGTTATCGGTGTTCCCTAGAATGCGATTCAGCAGATCGCGCCGCACGTACTCGAACACCAAGTCGTCCACCTCATCCTGCTGGCCGTTATCCACCCATAGACCTACCAGCCGGTGAACCACTTCGGCGTGCGCCATCGGATGCCCGTAGCCGGTAACGCCGCAGATCGAGTACACCGATTCCATCGGTATCCGCTCCACCACGCCGCCCACTACTCGGCGATCAAATCGCGGCATCCAGAGGCTTGGCTTCACTGCCTCTTCAAGCGCCAACCCATCAGTGGGAACGGTATCAAGGCCAAGGGCCGCAACCGCCTTGTAGTAACGAAACTCTGTTCGCAGGATGTCTTGGTCGCGCTCGCCGCCTCGATTACGCGCGAACTTGATCAGCCAGTGACGGCGCGCCTGGTCATCGGGAAGCATCGCATCAGCGTACAAAGCACCGTCGTGGGCTTCGGTCATCACCAGCTTGGGAGCTTGCCCGTTGGCACCGGTAGCGCCGCCCAAGGCCGCGCCGGTTTCGTAGGCGTACTCAAGAAACTCGTTGGTCCTGCCCACGACCTCAGCACGGGCGAAAGCCTCGTTCCGATCTGGCTCAAGGGCTTCCACCGACTCTTTGATGCGCAGATGCCCAATGGGGGCCGGCGTGAAACGATTCAGAAGGTACAGCCCCATTTCCACGCCTTCGGGCTTAAGACGCCCATAGCGGGACTCAAGAGAGTCCTTGGCGGCACCGGAGGGAATGATGTCGTAGAGGAATGCTGGATACCCTTTGACGTGATGGTGGTCCCAGTTCAACGGAAGGTTGACGCTTAGGGCCAGTTCGCAACGATCTTCCATGCGATGAAAGTTCGCGACGATGTAGTCGTTGTCGTATGCGACAAGGCATCCGCCATCATCAACACGCTCGGGGTTCTCGACCGTGAGCGTTGCTGCGTCGCTCCATGCACCATCGGAGAAAGCTTGGATCGTGAGTCTGAGCGGCATGGCCACACCATTAATCGGTACTTTAATGCTGATTATCGTAGTGCACAGGGAGGAAACCAGCAATAAAATGCTGATTAAAGGCTTTGGCACGAGAACAACCGGCACCATGCTACCGATTATGCATTCACAGCAATTCCGCCAGCGCTCGGCTGGCGGCAGCGATGCCGATATCAGTATCCGTCCGGCCAACACATCTTCCTGACGCAACCGCCGAAGGCCATGGTGTCCACCTAATTTAAGTGGACACCATTTCTGGCCCATCAAGCGGATTTTCCATGCACCCTCAGCGCCGCACCTACA